>CAZMHW010000018.1:11310-19080 GCA_964566105.1 uncultured Akkermansia sp. | reverse complement strand
TAAGTAAATGGCCGTTACTCAGAGCTAAAATTGAATTAATTCCGGTAAAAGGGGTAGTTACCCGTGAAATGAATTGGCCTCCGGAAGTGTAATGCAGAAGATCCGTGCCAGTCACCAGATAAAACGAACTGTCCGGGTGTTGCGTCACGTCCAGCACTTCTCCCGTAAAGGTTTGTGTATAGGTATTCTGTACGCTTACCTGAAACATCACATTCCCATTTGTATCGAGTTTGGTAATAAAATCCTTTGACCCGCCAACGTCACAACTTTGAAAACCATAGCTTAAAACAAGCACCTGGTTGTCTTTTGTCCGGATTATACGTTTGAAATAATTAGGTTCATGAACAGAAAAATCCTTTCTAAAGATCACATTTCCTGAATCGTTTACTGCAACCAAATTAAATTGATTCGAACAACAACCTAATACCCACTCCACATAATAACTTTTTGAATGAATAGAGATCATTTCGTAGGTAGCATCAATAGCCCTGTGATTTGATCTGTTGATACTCTGGCCCCATGTGCTTGGAGATGAAACCATGATTAAAAGTGAAAGTAGAAGTGTTTTCATTTGGGTGATTTTTAATCAAATTTACTTAAAAACAATTTCAATAATATGTAACTATTGTCAATTAATTAGATGAGTTTACAACGAAACTAATTTAACTAACAACTGGTCGGTTCTTATTTATAAAACAATGTTTAGTCTGAACGTTTTTGTCTCTTTGGTTATAAAAATTTGTGAAATTTTTGACTTGTTGAACTGGATATAAGGTAAATCCAAAAAAAGTTTCTCATGGGTCAGAAATTTGTAATAAATTTACGAAAATTTCGATTTTAAACAAGTTAAAAAGCAGAGTATGAAGATTTTAATTACAGGAGGCGCAGGATTTATTGGTTCGCACGTAGTACGTTTGTTCGTAAACAAATACCCTAACTATACCATCCATAATTTAGACAAACTAACCTATGCCGGCAACCTGGCTAACCTCACTGACATAGAGAACAAACCCAATTACAAATTCATTAAAGGAGATATTGTAGATGCTGCTTTTATAGATGCTTTGTTTAAAAAAGAAGAATATACCGCGGTAGTTCACCTGGCTGCGGAAAGTCACGTAGACAGAAGTATTACCAACCCGCTGGAGTTTGTAATGACCAATGTGATTGGCACGGTAAATCTTTTAAACGCAGCGAAGGCGCTTTATAAAAAAGAGAACAGCAGCTTTACTAAATTTTACCACGTCAGTACCGACGAAGTATACGGAGCTTTGGGAGAAACAGGAATGTTTACCGAAGAAACCTCTTACGATCCGCATAGCCCCTACTCTGCTTCCAAGGCCAGCAGCGACCATTTTGTACGCGCATATCACGATACGTATGGCTTGCCTGTGGTAATTTCCAATTGCAGTAACAATTACGGACCTAATCATTTTCCTGAAAAATTAATCCCGCTGTGTATCCACAACATTAAAACCAACAAACCTCTTCCCATTTACGGTAAAGGTGAAAATGTACGTGACTGGTTATTCGTAGAAGACCATGCCACTGCCATTGACACTATTTTCCACAAAGCCAAATTGGGAAGTACCTATAATATTGGTGGTCACAACGAATGGACCAACATTGATGTGATCCGTTTATTGTGCCGCGTGATGGATAAAAAATTAAACCGTCCCGAAGGCACCAACGAAAAACTTATCACCTTTGTGAAAGACCGTGCGGGTCACGATTTAAGATACGCTATTGACGCTACCAAACTAAAAAATGATCTGGGCTGGGTACCTTCTGTTACCTTCGAACAAGGCTTAGACCGTACCGTTGATTGGTATCTGAAGAACGAAGAGTGGCTGAACAATGTGACTTCGGGTAACTACGCACACTATTACGAAGAACAATACACGAAACGTTAATCATTTCTGGGTTGTCGTTTCCGATTTCCCTTTTTTTGAGAGTAGGATAAGAAATTAATACTAAGAAATTTGAAACCAGAAACTAGGAAGTCATTTCCTTCATCACCATCTGGTGTGTGTTGCGACTGCGTTGTTCGATAAGGATCAGTTTATTCTCACTTAATTTAGCGATGATTTCAGGATTGTAATTCCGAATGGTCATAAGCTGAACCCCCGTATTATAAAGCACTTTAAAATGCTCCTGCAGGTCTTTTACCAGTGGTTCTATCTTTTGAGGATCGTTATCGGTACACACGCTGAAACTGATAGCAGAATTCTGCATCATGTGAATGTGCACATTGTATTTGGAGAACAGCGTGAAGATGGTTCCCAAATTATCTTCGGCAATAAAACTAAAATCCTTAGGTTGTATGGAAAGCAGAATCTGGTTCTCCTTAAATATATAACTGGTGATCGTATTTCCTTTTTCGCCGTCTTTTATCAGCGTTCCCGCATCTTCCGGCTTAAGGAAAGAGCGTACATTTAAAGGAATATTTTTATTCTGAAGGGGTTTAATCGTTTTGGGATGAATGACCGACGCTCCAAAATACGTCAACTCAATAGCATCGTGATAGGTAAGTACATCAATCTTTTTGGTATTCTTAAAATACTTTGGATCCGCATTTAAGACGCCCGGAACATCTTTCCAGATAACTACCTGGCTGGCATCCGTAAAATACGCCAGAAGGGCGGCCGTGTAATCACTTCCCTCCCTTCCAAGGGTAGTGGTGTAATTTTCAGAAGTACCTCCTATAAAACCCTGCGTGAGCACTAAATTATGTGTAGTAAACAAAGGCATTAACTGCGATTTGACCAATGCAGCGCTTAATTCATAATCTACTTTTCCTTCGCGGTACGAATTATCTGTTTGAATAATGCCACGCGCATCCAGCCATTTTGTGTGTAAACCATCCTGATTCAAATAAGCCGAAACGATTTTCGTAGAAAGTATTTCACCCTGCGAAACCAGCTGATCATAATGGTAATTGTAGGTAGAGAAAGGCTCTTCTTCCAGAGCCCAGATCAGCTCTACAAAAACGTTCTCAACGTCATTGTATACCGGGGCGTTTTTATCCAGGAACAAGGTTTGCATGATGCCCAGATGGTAGTTTTTTATTTCATTAAGAATGGCTTCTGTAGTTCCCTGTTTGTTAAAATAAGCCTGGGTCAGCTCTTCCAGTTTGTTGGTCATTTTACCCATTGCGGAGATAACGACCAGAGTTGGTTCGCCAGCATAACGTTTTAGGATAGAAGAAACATTTTTTACAGAAGCTGCGTCTTTTACAGAAGCGCCACCAAACTTAAAAACCTGCATACACTTATTTTGAGCAAAGGTATAAAAACAAAAAAACCATCCAAATGGGGATGGTTTTCATTATTAAATTTTATCGGAATTATTTAGCTTGTGTAGGTGCTACTGGTTGTGCAGCAGGTTGCGCTTGTTGTTGAACCGGTACCGCAACTGCAGATTGTGCTTTACGTTTTGCAACCGAACCATTATCTTCATCGGTAGTCGTTCCAACAGTGCCTTGTGGGGACATCAAAACGCTAAGTAAAATCAACATGATGGCCAAACCCCAGGTTGCTTTTTCAAAAAATTCAGTACCGCGTTTAACACCCATAATTTGTGTTGCTGCACCAAATTGACTTTGAATGCCTCCACCTTTAGAATTTTGTACTAATATTACCAGAACAAGTAACACGCAAACGATAATAGTTAAAATTGAGAAAATCATTCTATTTATTTTTATTGGTTATTTTTTAGTTTTTGAATAAGAGTTGCAAAGTAAGCACTTTTTTGTGGAAATTTCAAACTTAATATTTCATAAGCTCTAACTGCCTTATTTACATTACCTTGCAAGGCATAAATCCTCGCCAGGGTCTCTGTTACCAAGTGTTCGTTCTCTAACAGGCTTTCTTTTGCTTTAATATCAGCCGTATAGAACTTCTGTTCCTCCTTATGCCTTATCAATCCTGGGCTAGTTTCAATAATCTTATCAATAATGGCTTTATTCTTTTGTTTACGGGCCTGAACCGGATCATTTGCAGGAACAACGGGTTTTTCAGGCTCTGCCACAGGGGCTTTCTCCACCGATTTTTCTTTATTTACCTTTTCCTCAATCTGCTGGTAGGATTCTCCGTTGTTTTTCTTCAAAAAGGAAAGCCAGTCGCCAAAACTCTCAGGTTCTTCTACCGGAGGTTTAGGACGATGCAGGTCAGGTGTTTTTAAAATTTCCTTTTCTACAAAGGCATTTACTACCTGGCTCGCAATTTCTTTTTCAAGGATTTGTTCGGCATTTAAGGCCGGTTTTTCTATTTCAACGGGTTTTTCAGAAACAGTTTCGTTTACCGCTTCGGTAGATATTTCTGCTGCTTTTAATATTTCCAGTTCCTGACGCGTATCTTCCTGATGCGTGTCTTCCGCTGGTGCCTCTGCTTTTTGTATGGGAGTTACTACAGGTACTGCTTCTTCAATCGGTGTTTGTTCTAATCTATGAATGAGATGGAACAAATGCGCACGGTTGGTAACAACGATCGCCGATTTTTTAAGACTTTGCTGATACACAGAAGCGTCCCATTTTTTAGAAGCCAGACTCAACAGAATGTGAGCAGACTGGAAATAAGGAAAATCCTTAACCAATTTTTGCAAGTGAGGCACACTCTGCTTATCAAGCAAAGAAGGATTATGAATGTATTTTACCAGGTCAGCAGCCTGCATTATTACCAATTATTAAAAGCCCGGTTAAAAATATCCTCAGTCAACTGTCTGTATATTTCCGATACCAGTTCAGGTTCCTTGGCAGAAATACTTTCACTGCTTTTAAAATCAGCGAAACGTGTAAAAGTCTGCTCAAAGTTTTTATCCTTTTCAAATTTATTAAAATAAATCACTTTTACCGAAATAGTTAAGCGGTTCAAACTTGCCTGGTCCGTACTCTGAATGGCAACCGGTGCTACATTGTAATCGGCAATATAGCCTTCAAACTGCAAATCACCGTTTTGACGCATTAAAGCCAGATTGGTTTGTTGCGACACCATGTCCCTCAACTTCTCGGTAAACCGCTGCGATAAACTTGGCGCACCTAAACTTGTATTATTGGTAAAGAAGCCAACACTAATGGTTTTTGCCTCAATTGGAATTGTTGCGCCACTCAGTGAAACGTGTGGCTTACAGGCAAACACCGCTATTGAAAGAAAAACGATGCAGGTATATTTTAAATAATGTAAAATCACGTTGTGTATCGATGGTTTATGATTCTCTTTTGTCTTAACTCAGTTTAGTCTTGCCTCTTGCCCTCACACAGCACCAACTTCTACTCCTCAATCGCGTATTCGTTTATTTTCCGGTAAAGGGTTCTTTCGCTGATGCCTAACTCCTTGGCTGCATTCTTACGTTTGCCCTTGTGTTTGCGTAAAGCTTTTTTGATCATGTCAATTTCCTTATCCTGCAAAGACAGGGTTTCTTCCACCTCTATTACCTGTGGTGTCTGGTTGCCGGCATGAACAATGGGATTATGAATCGTAAGTCCATTGTTAGCATTGTGTGCTTCGTTTAACTCGTTATAATTCCGGTTAACAATCTGAAGGCTCTCATTCGTAAGGTTATTTACTTTGGCTGAACCTGAAGACACAAGATCAAATACTATTTTTTTAAGGTCGTTGATCTCAGCGCGGGTATCCCGCAACACTTTAAAAATAATTTCACGGTCGTTCTGATATTTGTAATGACTGCTTTCGTTGCGCACAACAGTCGGCACGTTGTTTGAACTGTACTGCGGTAAATATTTTAAAATAGTATCCGCGTTAATCTCCCTGGCTTTCTCAATAATTGAAATTTGTTCAGCGATGTTTTTTAATTGCCGGATATTTCCCGGCCAGTAATAATTGACTAACACCTGCTCCGCATCCGCGTTGAGTTTAATAACAGGCATACGGTATTTAGCAGCAAAATCGTTTACAAATTTACGGAAGAGCAAATGAATATCTTCCTTACGCTCCCTTAAAGGTGGAAGGTAAATAGGAACTGTATTTAATCGGTAATACAAATCCGCCCTGAATTTTTCTTTTTCCAGTGCCTGATAAAAATTAATGTTGGTAGCAGCCACCACACGTACATCTGTTTTTTGAACCTTGCTGCTTCCTACCCGGATATACTCTCCACTCTCCAGCACCCTCAGTAACCTTGCCTGCGTAGCAAGCGGTAATTCGCCCACCTCATCTAAAAATATAGTTCCACCATTCGCCACTTCAAAATAACCTTTACGCGATTCTGTAGCTCCTGTAAATGCTCCTTTTTCGTGTCCGAATAATTCACTGTCAATTGTCCCTTCGGGAATAGCGCCACAGTTCACAGCTATGTATGGACCATGTTTTCGGGCACTGTTCTGATGAATGATCTGTGGAAAGACTTCCTTCCCTGTACCACTTTCACCATTAATCACTACGTTCAAATCGGTAGGTGCCACCTGGCGCGCAATATCCACTGCACGTTCCAGGAGAACATTATTTCCTATAATTCCGAATTTCTGTTTTAGTTCCTGTGTGTTCATTTAAAATTTCTTTTCCTTTTCAGTTTTAAAGTTTAGAAAGTAAAAAGGTTTAGAAAGTTCATTTACTGAAAACAGATCGGTATTGAACTCATCAACTTTCTAAACTTTTCAACTTTTGACTAAACTACCTCCCCAATAAGCGTACTCGTTGTACACCGTGTAACCATTACATTCACATAATCTCCTTTTTTGTGATTGCCCTTTGGAAATACAACTACCAGATTCTGAGGATTTCGTCCCATCAGCATATCTTCCGATTTTTTTGAAAACCCTTCGATCAATACTTCATGAACTTTACCCACGCTTTGCGCGGTTCTTATTCCACTGTTTTTCCTTTGTAATTCAACTATCTCAGCCAGTCTTCTGCCTTTTACCTCTTCAGGAACATCGTCTGCATATTTACGTTCCGCCAGGGTTTTAGGACGTTCGCTGTAAGAAAACATATAAGCAAAATCAAATTGTATTTCTTTCATCAGACTCAATGTTTGCTCATGATCTTCTTCCGTCTCTGAACAAAAACCGGTAATAATATCCGTACTGATACCACAATCAGGAATGATCCTGTTAATGGCGGCCATACGATCGAGATACCATTCACGGGTGTAACCGCGGTTCATCATCTCTAAAATCCTGCTACTGCCGCTTTGTACCGGTAAATGCACGTAGTTACAAATATTATGGTATTTGGCTACCATTTCCAACACATCATCGGTCATGTCTTTTGGGTGCGACGTAGAATAGCGAACGCGTAATTTCGGATCTACCAGAGCAACCTTTTCCAGCAGTTGCGCAAAGGTCACCGATGCTGCTTTTTGTTCCTCGGTTAAGGTTTCTTTTTTTAATCCGCCTCCGGTCCACAAATAACTGTCTACATTCTGGCCCAATAAACAAACTTCACGGTATCCCTTTTCAAATAAGTCTTTTGCTTCCGCCACAATACTTTCCGGATCTCTGCTGCGCTCACGACCACGTGTAAAAGGTACTACACAAAAGCTGCACATATTATCGCAGCCACGCATAATACTTATAAAAGCGTTTACACCATTGCTTCCCAGACGCACAGGTGTGAGATCCGCATACGTTTCTTCTTTACTTAAAATAACATTAATGGCCTTTTGCCCGGTCTCTGCTTCTTCAATCAGATTAGGCAAATCCCTGTAAGCATCAGGACCAACAACCATATCCACCAATTTTTCCTGTTCAAGAAATTGCGATTTTAATCGTTCGGCCATACAAACTAAAACACCAATTAATAAGTTTTTATTGGT
>CAZMHW010000018.1:0-11300 GCA_964566105.1 uncultured Akkermansia sp. | reverse complement strand
AACACCCACAAGAGCACCCGGATTTTTCTTTTTCACCCGCTTAAAGTCATTCAGGCGGTTTCTTACCCTTAACTCCGCATTTTCTCTGATAGCACAGGTATTTAAGAATATCACATCCGCTTCTTCAAAATTATCGGTAGTTGAATAACCTTTGTCCATTAAAATGGAAGCCACAATTTCGCTGTCCGCAAAATTCATTTGGCAACCATAACTTTCCAAAAACAGCTTTTTTCCACCTTCATTTTTTGCTTCCATCATAAAAGCTTGTCCCTGGACTTTTTCGTCTATAATTTTTGATTCTGAGTTCATTTTCTGTGCGCAAAAGTACTAAATAAGTGACAAATTGACATATTTTTAACTTTTTTAAGCGTATTTTCTCGTAAATTGTTATTTAATAAATCCTTTTGCTTGCATTTTAACTGAATTATTTTTTTTCTTTGCCAAAATTTAAAACAAGGGTTTTGGGTGCGTTCCCAAAAATTGATACGTATATATAAGGTATGAGCAAAAATTTAGTTATAGTTGAGTCCCCCGCAAAAGCAAAAACAATTGAAGGATTTTTAGGAAAAGATTATACGGTGCGGTCCAGCTTTGGTCATGTGCGCGACCTTGTAAAAAAGGGTTACGGAATTGATATAGAGAAGAATTTCACTCCTACCTACGAAGTTCAGCCCGAAAAAGAAAGGGTAATTGCCGAACTGAAAAAATTAAGCAAAGGTGCCGATACGGTATGGCTCGCTTCCGATGAGGACCGCGAAGGAGAAGCCATCAGCTGGCATTTGTTTGAAACATTAGGACTGGAAAAAAAGAAAACCAAACGGATCGTTTTTCACGAAATTACCAAGTCGGCCATACAAAACGCGATTGCGAATCCCCGTGAAATAGATATTAATTTGGTGAACGCACAGCAAGCCAGAAGGATCTTAGACCGTTTAGTAGGTTTCGAATTGTCACCTATTTTATGGAGGAAGATTCGTCCGAGTTTATCTGCAGGCCGTGTGCAATCTGTAGCAGTAAGGCTTATTGTTGAACGTGAACGTGAAATTCAAAACTTTAAATCTACCTCTGCTTTTAAAGTTGCAGCCTTATTTATTGTAGGTGGCAAAGCTGTTTTGAAAGCGGAATTGGAAAACCGTTTTAAAACAGAAGCAGAAGCCACAAGCTTTTTAGAAAAATGTAAGGGCGCTCTTTATACCATAAACAGTATAGAGACCAAACCGGCAAAACGCTCGCCAAGCGCACCGTTCACGACTTCCACCCTGCAACAGGAAGCTTCCCGCAAACTGGGTTTTAGCGTATCTCAAACCATGGTTGTAGCACAACGTTTGTACGAAGCCGGAAAGATCACTTACATGCGTACCGATTCGGTAAATCTTTCTGAAACCGCGATGTCGCAGGCAAAGGAGGCTATCACAAAAGATTACGGTGTAAAATACCACAACCCCCGTCAGTTTAAAACCAAAAGCAAAGGAGCCCAGGAGGCTCACGAGGCCATTCGCCCTACTTATATTTCAAACCCATCTATAGACGGCGAACGCAACGAACAAAGGTTATATGAACTCATCTGGAAACGTACCATTGCCAGCCAGATGTCGGACGCGGAACTTGAAAAAACAACAGTAAAAGTTGGGATCAGCACCACGTCAGAACAATTTGTAGCGCAGGGTGAAGTATTGAAGTTTGATGGTTTTCTCAAAGTATACATGGAAAGCAAGGACGATGACGAGAGCGAAGACGAAGAAAACTCATCTATTCTTCCTCCAATGAACCAGGGAGATAAATTACAGTTAAAAGAAATCACCGCTACAGAGCGTTTTACACACCACCCGGCCCGTTACACGGAAGCCAGTCTGGTAAAAAAACTGGAAGAACTGGGAATCGGACGTCCAAGTACTTACGCCCCAACCATTAGTACCGTTCAAAAACGTAATTACGTTGAAAAAACCGACAGAGAAGGTTCTCCGCGTAATTTCACAATGCTCACGTTTGAAGGAACAAAAATTACAAAAGACATAAAAACCGAAAATACAGGTGCAGAAAAATCAAAACTTTTTCCAACGGATATTGGAATGGTAGTGAATGATTTTTTAATTCAGTATTTCCCTGATATTTTAGATTTTAATTTTACCGCGCGCGTGGAAGAAGAGTTTGATGAGATTGCAGAAGGTAAAATGAAATGGACGGATATGCTGGAAGAGTTTTATACCCCTTTCCATAAAACCGTTGAAAAAACAACCGAGAACAGCGAACGCGCCAGCGGAGAACGTGCTCTGGGGAAAGATCCTAAAACCGGAAAACCGGTAATCGTTAGGATCGGACGTTTTGGTCCTTTGGCCCAGATTGGTGAAACCAACGAAGAAACAGGGGAAAAAGCCACTTTTGCAAGTCTTAGAAAGGAACAAAGCATCGAAACCATCACTCTTGAAGATGCGTTGGATCTTTTTAAACTGCCAATGAATTTAGGAGTTTACAAAGAAAAAGAAGTTATTATTGGTGTTGGACGTTTTGGTCCCTATGTAAAATGGGGCGAACAATACATTTCTATCCCACGTACAGAAGACCCTACAAAAGTAGATATGGACCGTGCCATTGAACTCATAAGTGAGAAAGAACTGGCAGACGCGCCTATCGCTTATTCACATGGCAAACCCATCACTAAAGGTAAAGGCCGCTTTGGTCCATTTATCAAACATGGCGATCTGTTCATTAATGTACCACGTGCTTATAATTTTGATAATTTATCACAGTCAGATATTGACGAGTTGGTAAGCAAAAAACTGGAGAAAGAATCCAACCGTTACATACAACAATGGCCTGAAGAAAAAATCGCGCTTGAAAATGGCCGTTGGGGAGCTTTTATCCGTTTTGGCAAAAACATGCTGAAATTAACCCGTGAAGAAGGTGGTAAATACGCGCCGGAAGAGTTGGCGAATTTGTCTCTGGAAGAGGTGAAAAAAATGATCGAAGTGCAGTTGCCCGGAGCTTTTGATAAAAAAGGGAAAAAGGCTGCAACTAAGACTTCCGCAGGAAAGGCTGCTCCTAAAAAAGGCGCGGCTAAAAAGTCAGCGGTAATTAAAAAAATTGGGGCTGCGGCGGGCTCAGCCACCAAAAAAGTTGCTGTAAAAAAAGCAGCCAGTAAAAAAGCGGCGCCCCGTAAAGCTGCCAAGAAAAAATAATTTAATACAGCACTTCTCCGGAAAGAAGAATTTAGGTTCCATTTAACCCTCGTTTTAAAATAAAAACGAGGGTTATTTTTTTGACAAAACTCAGGTTTGACCCGGAGTAATTCACAAAAGTTGAAAACTAAAGGGACTTGGTTATAAACTTTCATCCTTTTCGGGTTTTAGGGTATTACTTTAGATTGAGCTAAACGATAACACCATGACTATTCAAAAAACACATGTTCAGTTCAGGGACAAAAATTATGAGGTCATATTAGAAGATGGTATTGTTTCCTATATTGACCCGAATAAACCCGATTTACGAAGAAGTTTTGGTCAGCCCCGCGACCTGAAGGTTACCACCATGGAAGGCGCTAAAAAGATGGCCATTCAGATGATCGAGAGAACACTTGTACCCAGTATGACTTTTTCGGATTAAACACATTGTCAGAAAAGTTTACCAGGATTCAGGGACATTCTTAAGCCCAGGAGTTGTCTTATTTTTTATTAAGATAAACCTTTCGGGATTTCAGGCACCTTTCATAAAAGCGAAATTTATTCACTCACCACCGGTACGTTTCCATTCGCCCGGTCATACCTGAAATCGGGCACAAGAGCAATAAATAAACCATTTGGTCTTCTGATGACTTTTGTATTTTTAAAGTGACTTTTGTAGAGGGTAGTGTCATTCAACTGATTTAACATTACAAAATTGAAAGGAATATCCGAATAAAACCAGGTTCTGTTTGTTACATGAGTATAAAGCACCAAATCATCGTAGACCGCATAAACCTTTAATCCTTTTTTTGAAAACATAGTTGTTTTTTTCGCATCCCAATAGTTCGCTACACCTCGCTTGAGTTTTAATTCTTCAGCCACCTCGTCCATTCTTTTTACCTCCGGGGGGTAATGGTTAAAGAAGTTAGAAAGGCCGCTAAAAGAAATATTTACGAGACTATAACCCAAAAGAAAAACAATACCGATCGACAAAAGCGGATGAAGCAGTTTAAAAGAACTGACTGGATGGGTTCTGGTTCCAAAATACGCCAGGATAACCGCTGCGTTTAGAACTGCAAAATACACAGGGTAAATATTATACCTTAGCGTATCATAGCCGGAATAATTTCCATTTAATACGGGTGCAAAGAACACGATGACATCAAAAAAAAGTGAGAAAAGGACGTAGAATGTAAACCTCAAGTATTCTTTTTGCTTTCTCAGATCAAATAACATCCACAAGCGTGTTATAAATGTCACAAAAAAAAGATAGAAAGTTGCCGATCTGAAACTAAACTCTTTCAGATAGGCCAATATTTGTCCGCTGAGCATTTGCCAGGATGCCCAAACGTCTTCCAGTGCCATTAATTTATGGGGATTGTCAAAACTCGTCAGGTTGAACCTGGGAATGAGTGTGTACAACCACATACCAATTACCGCAGGAAGTAGTATCAGAAAAAGAAATAAAAAACCACGTCTAAATTCCAGCTTTTTCAAATACAACAAACACACCAGAAATGCGGGTGCAGAAAACTGAACAATAAACAATCTGTCCGAAACCACTGATAGCGTGGAAATGAGCACTAACAAAACAAGCAGGTGAGGTTTTCGGTTATGAATGCACTGCAAAAGTAACCACAGACAAACCAATGACATCAGAAATGAACCCGTGTGGTATGAATTACTGATAATATAGAATGTGTAAAAAAAATCTTTCGAAAAGAAAAAAAACTCCAGGAGAAAGAAAGAAAGCAACACAAAAATCACAGGCAGATAAAGCCGGTAAGACTCAGGGAAGAACATTTTGAGCAGAGAGCGAAACAAAAATAAAATGAAAAAATACTGAATAAATGAGAAAACAAAAGAGCTCACAATAAAATTCGCGCCGGACATAGACATTAAACCGAAATACAGCAACATGTCGGGAAAAAAATTAGGGCTGGGATTCAATTGCCAGTCTCTGATATGATTGTGTTCCTGGAAGAGATCCCTGTATATAGAAGGCAAATACAAGGTATCTGAATTGAAATAGATACCGAAAGCTCCTTCATTAAATTTTGAAAAAAGGAGTAGTAAGAGCAATATGCTTGCTAAAAAACCTAAAACATTTATTGTTTTGGTAGTGTATAAAACGCTTGCTGTTTTCACCAGCCCCAATTTAGATATTCTGATTGGATCTCAAACAAATTTAGCCTTATTAGTTAAAATAGAGCTAAACAATGACGGGCTTTTATGCAAGAAAAAGGAAATCCCTGATTTTTTGATTTCAACAAATACAGATCAGGCTCAAAAGTTGTGGGAGATAAAAATAGTCTGTCTAGTCTTATATCTCTTCTTTTACTTTTTCCTTAGATGAAAAAGTAACAAAAAATCAAGCCAAAAATATTTCCTGCCCGCCTCACGGAAAACCACGGCTTTTACGCGCCCCTAATATACAGGAGCGCTAAAGCCTTGTTTTCTCGTTTCACCCCAACACAGCTCCAATTTTTGGCAGGCCTACGCACCGGACCCTCTGTGTGGGCTTACGGTGTGTTTTAAAAGCATGCCTACACTCCTATTAAAAAACACGTAGATTTTTTTTTAAAATTCTACCGCCTTGCCTGTTGCGGGATTTTATCCTGAGCGATAATTGTCCCGAGCGTGCCTCGAGAGTCGAAAGATTTTGGTAAGAAAAAGTAAGATGAGATTTTAAAAGTAAATTTGGGTTGCATTGAATTTCAGTTCAAGGCTGAACTGAAATTTTCCCCACTAATTCGCAATTGTTGGCTGGTCCAAAGGTTTTGGATCTGATCCAAACAATACAATGTCAGAAATTGTTCTAATACCCCCCCCCCCCCCGCGAATGCGGGGTTGCTCTTCTTTTCAGGGTAAGTAATGGGATTCGAACCCATGTATTTCCATCTGACTATCAGTGTTTTCAATGGTTACAGAGGCGCAAAAAATCACATTTTGGATCATTTTCCATCTTTTCCTTACTGCGAAAGGCGTATATTTGTTTAACGTTGTATCAACTATAATAACGGAAAAGCATTTAAGCACGTAAAATAAAATTATTCCAGCAGATTGAAATACACCCACTAGTTTTTCTAAAACCCAAATGAAAAAAATTGTATTAATACTAACGGTATTTTATTCTGTAAATTTTCTTTCCCAGACAGTTCAATCAACTTGCACTGCTCCAGATAGTATCTATTTTAAATACAGAGAAGATGCTAATAAGATGGCCATAAGGAGAGTTTATTACATTGGTTCGAGTTATAAGGATTCAATTGTAATAAATAAACAAATTAGAGACAATTATTTAAAGGCCTTAATAGCCGTATACAATGCCACTGCAATTCCTGCGAGAGATTCCGTTGTCAAAATATTTAACATTCACATTTATGGCAACAATGTTAGTGATGTTTCTATAAGAGCTGACTCAAACTTACAATGGGTCAAAAACATTAAATACAATGTTTTGCCCTGTGGGAATGTGAAGATGGATTATTTACTAAATAAATATTTCCTCAAAAAAACAGCTCAATATCCTAATTTAATTAGTCCAAAAATTGATCTAATTTTTCATACTGATACTAATTGCAACACCCAAGTATTGGCAGATACACTTAGAACAATGCCAGGTATTTTTCTTGCAGATGGAAGCAATGGTTCGTACGGTTCAGGGAATAAAATTGAGGATTCGTTAACAACAAATTACACCTGGCTAGTATATTCCTACGGCTGGGGCGATTGTCTAAACGGCTGTCTTTATCGAAAATTCTGGCAATTCAAAGTGTATAATGATTGTTCCGTTGAGTATGGGGGTACTTTTGGCGCACCACTTAATGTTGGGATTTCTGAAAACAATTTGGAGGAAGGAAATATTAACGTATATCCCAATCCTGCGAGGGAAAAGTTAAATATTGAATTTAGCTCTCTTGAATCATCTGAGATCAAATTAGAGCTGATCAACTCCCTAGGCCACGTATTACTAACGTATAACAACCTAGTAAAGAAACAAGAGATTAATTTAATTGACTTCCCACCTGGATTTTATTTCTTAAAAATACAAAGCGGTCAAACATACAGATTCTTCAAGATCATAAGAGACTAATTACAACTATCTATCTCACAAAAATCATTCAGATAGAATGAAAGTCTTAAGATTTACCACTCCTAGCCATTTTTAGGAAAGAAAAAACCCTGTAAAGCTTGATTTTACAGGGTTTATTTTTAGGGTAAGTAATGGGATTCGAACCCACGACCCCCAGAACCACAATCTGGTGCTCTAACCAACTGAGCTATACCTACCATTTAAGGTTGGCAAATTTACTAATTTTTTTTATCCTGAAAGCTATGTTAAGGATTTTTTTTGCGAATCAGCGAATAAGTGTCACATTTCCTTTCCTGAAGGTTTCTTCGCCATTTATACACTTCACCTTCAGATACCAACCAAAAACCCCTACATCCAAGGCCTTGCCTTTGTAACGGCCATCCCAGCCTTTACTCAAGTCATTGGTTTCAAATACTTTTTCGCCCCAACGGTTATAGATGGCAAAATATACCTCATCAATCTTTAAACCTTTCACACGAAAAACATCATTTTCTCCATCGCCATTTGGCGTAAACGTATTTGGAATGAAGACATCACTTTCTAAACACCCGGCAGTATAAGCGTCCACATGAACAGTCACATCCTCCACACAGGTACCTCGTGAAGCCACTGCCGTATATGTGGTCGGCCTATCCGGGGCGGCGGTTACCGTATATCCTACCTGAGGAACAGTACTTCCGGGAGGTAACCAGCGCACCTGGGCACCGGGTTCTCCAAAATAAATCAACGTACTGTTATCACCTGTATTTATATATACGGGATTTGCCATGGCGCTTATCGGCGTTGAAGATAAAACGTCTACCTGCACATCTGCCAGAAGCAAAAATTTACAGGGATTGTTATTTACAACCGCGCTGGTAGTAATACTCACCGAATAGGTTGTACTGATATAAGGTGTTGCAATAGGATTTGAAGAGCCGGGAAAATCGAGGGTTTGCGGTGGTGACCAATCGTAGGCGATCCCTCCGCTGGCATTGAGCTGGGCACTGTTGCCACGGCAAATAGCCGTATTGGTGTTTACAGTTACCGGTGGCGGTGTTGGAATAGTAAGTAAGGTGTCGTGTTGGTTTTTACAACCATAACTGTTCGTGGTAACAAGACTAATTGTATAAGTGCCACCACTTTTATAAAAGGAGTAAGCGTTCTGCACCGAACTGGTCAGACTCGGTGAAAGTGTCCAGAACCAGGCAATAGCATCGTCGGAAGACGTGTCATAAAAACGCACATCACCGCCGCAAGGGTTCTGTGAAAATGTAAAACCCGTCGTAGGGGTCGGCAACACCTGCACCTGAGTAGTGACCGTTTTACCACAGTTATAGCCAGGTGTATTATTAATTATCTGAACTGTGTAAATAGTAGTAGCAGGTGGGCTGGCCGTTGGCGATCCCACAAAAGCATTATTTAGAAACGTAGCGGGTGTCCATGTATAACTGGTGCCACCTGTTGCGGTGACAACCGCACTGGAACCATAACACAACGTAGAATTAGCCGCGGCACCTGGCGAAAAATTAAATATGGAAATGGTATTTGTTTTAATGTCTTTACATCCATTTGCCCCGGTTACTGTAAACGTTACGTTGTAGATCCCATTGCCCGGATACGTAAAGGTGGGGTTGCTTTGACTAAGGATAGGACCCGATCCAAAGTCCCAGGCATAGGGATTGGCAGCGAGGTTTCCGGAAGTAGTATGATTTACACTTACTGTGTTAGTACACTGCCCACCACTAATGGTAAACGTAGTATTGGGTTTTGGTAAAACGGTGATATAGGTTTTGGTATAATCCGTTTTGTTACAGGTCAGATTGTCCGCTACCGTTAACATCACTGTATAGGTGCCGGGTGCGGTGTAAGTTACCACCGGATTGTTGACGGAAGACGTGGTATTTCCATTACCTAAATCCCAGGTAAACGTTGCCGTTGATCCACTGGGTGGCGTGGCGTTGGTGAGTGTAACTGTAAGCGGTGAGCAACCTGACAATGTATTGGTACTAATAGTGGCAATAGCAATCTGCAATTGAAAATCAAGTTTAACAACACCGTTATTACAATTGTAATTATCCGTATTGTGATTGGGTGTGCCTGGAGTATTAGGCCAGGCTCCGGGAGTTACAGGAAAATCCTGATGAGCTGGCCCTGGAAAAAAACCTCCACAGCCAGCACATACCGATTGATAAATCCTTCCACCAGGATCAAATCGTGAAGTTCCCCCGTCAACGTGTTCAGCACTGATATTGCCCCCAAAATAAGACCCGTATATTAAATGAGCAGCATTAGAATCCAATCCCATAAAATAAAAATCGAAACCATTCGTGGTACTCTGAGTTGTTATAGAGGTTATTGGCATAGCATTCATCGCTGGGCCATTAATTATGTCTCCACCCCAACCCGATAAATAGATGTTGTTACACTTATCGACCGCAAAAGCGGAGGGTGAAATATCAATACCGTTAAGTGCACTTCCAAAAACCGTGGACATGTTAATGTTAGAAAGGGTGCTGTTAAAGCGGGTTATGAACTGATGCCTTCCGGGATTGTTATAGGGAACTATTGTCGCTGAATTCACAACCGCATTAACAACCGGCATGTTTCCGAGAGACTGGCCGTAAACATAGATATCGTTGTATTTATCGGATTGAATAAAATACGACTGATCGTAATTTGTTGTTCCAAGGTAAGTGGAATGCAATAAAGAGTTACCACTACCGTTAAAATGACAAATAAAACCGTCACCCTTTCCTCCATTATACGAAGAACTATTGGCACCGGGTGTTATCGGAAAATCCAAACTGCATGTTCCTCCGGTCATGTAAACTTCCAGATTGTTCTTAACGATCAGAGAGTTGCCACATTCATTTTCGGTGCCACCAACAAAAGTGCAATACAGCAATTGGCTTAGAGAAGGGTTAAACTTGGCGAGGATCGCATCCTGTTTTCCCCCCAGAGTGTTGTCATAAGCGTTTGCGGTTGGAAAATCAGAAGAACGTGTACTACTCGCTATGTAAATATTATTGAGAACATCTACCTGAATCTCTCCTCTATACTGGTCACCATAATTCCGTTGGAGAGAATCTGTTACATACTCATATGTGCTTATAGGTGGTGGTAAAAGACTTGTATGATTAACATGATTGACACCATCGTTGTTACTTCCCCCCAAAAAGGTGGAAGCCAGTAAAGTGCTCCCCGTTGAGTTAAATTTCCCTACATAAATATCTGTTCCGTTTATAAAATTTGTACCATTATAATAAAAACTCAGGGGTAAACCGCCATTAAAAGTAGCGTCGTACGCGCCAGATACCATAGGAAAATTGGACGATCCTGTAGCCCCATAAAAACAAAGATTATCGTTACCGTCCACAATCAGACTGGTAACAATTTCCGTTTGAGAACCCCCGATATACGTTGAGTAGACCAGACCATTACCCACAGAATTGTATTTGGTTATGACCACATCTGTAATTCCAAAACCTGTTGCTCCAGTAAAGGAAAGCGAATAAGCTCCAAATGTGGTAGGATAACCAATGTTAAAAGCTGTTCCGCCGGAGTACAAATTCCCCTGATTATCGTAAGTAGCTGTCATGCCAAAGTTATCGGCGGTAGATCCTGACTGCGCTGCAAAAACGAGAATAGGATCAATGACTAACTCGTAATTTGTATCGTATCCTTCGGGAAAGGCAAAAGACAGTACATTGTTTTTAAAGCGGTATTCGCATTTTACCTCTTTTACGGAACCCTTAATTAGCTGAAACGCGTAAGGTTTTTGTTCTATCACCTCGTTAACGGCCAAAGTCAGAAGCAGAGCACCGTCTTTCAATTTAATTTTTTCCACCCCTTGGTAACGTAATTTTATCACAGAGGGATCTGCCTTGGCTTTTACGTGGAAATTATACTTTAAGCCGTTTACGGCAGTGATCATCTCGTAGTCGATATCTTTATAAAAATCTCTTAAAAAAACCTGGTGGTAATTTCTCACCATGCCTTTCCATTTACCCGGGTCGTTACCCAGGAAAAAGTTTTCATAGTCCGGTCCCTGCTGTGCTTTATCC
>CAZMHW010000017.1:1743-19677 GCA_964566105.1 uncultured Akkermansia sp. | reverse complement strand
ACACCAGGCCCTACCAACTACGGTCTGTATCCTGTTCTTTACAAAACCACTAATGGCGGAACGAGCTGGACAGGTCCGATACAGGTAGACCTCACACAATTCAGTTGCATCACCTCCAATACGGTATCTCCAAACGTTCCTTCCACAAACATCGAACACGATCTGGTGGTGGACGTAAATGGTAATCCCCATTTAATTACTACTGTTGGAAATGCCAGTAATTATACTTTTAACTACAGCACCTGGCACCATATGTATGACATCACCCTTAAAAACGGGTTATGGGCAGCATATGACCTTGGAAATGTAAACGGTGCGCCTTTTACTTTCGGAGTAAGTCCGAATTTTGGCAGTCAATGGCAAGCGCCACAAGCAGCGCGTAGCGCAGACGGAACCAAAATTTTCTTTACCTGGACTGACAATTCAAGTTATTCACTTGGAACCGGAAATAGCACTCCTGATTTATACGGTAAAGCCTATAATGTTACTAACGATACCTGGACGCCGACTAAAAACTTCACTTCCTGCAATTCGGCGGTGGCCGGAAAAATATTATTTCCTCACATAGCCCCGGAAGTGCTTGAACCCAGTTCGAGCAGTTTTAAACTGGCTGTAGCTTATGGAGAGAACGCGGTAACCAATGACCTTGGTCAAACCGCAAATTTTAAATTTCTTGACAACATCACATTCTCAACTTCCGAATTTTCCGTAACCGTTCCTCCTGCAACGGTAACCGTTCAACAAGCGCCACTGGCACTTATTTGTCCCGGCAGCAGCTTAACACTCAACGTAGCGGGAAGTGCCGGGCAAGCCCTTTGGAATACAGGCGCCACTACCACCACTCTCTCCATTACTTCCGGAACTGCGACTTCTTACTCAGTAGTGGCTCAGGTTGGTTGCAATGTAGGGACCGCCACCATTGCCGTTGCAACGCTTAGCACCAACGCGTCGGTACTCAGCTCCAATGTATGTCCCGGCAACCCGGCCAACTTCACCGCGGTGGGAAATGCACTTGGTTATACCTGGACCCCCGGAAGTATTACCGGAACTAATGTTACCTTAAATCCAACTGTTAATACAGTTACCCTAACAATCCAGGGAAGCAACAGCTGTACGGCTACCCAAACCGTTAACGTAAATCTGTTACCACAACCTGCCATTAGCATAGCCGGGGGAGGAACCATTTGCGCCGGTGTTATACTGACACTTACCGCTACCGGTGCACAGAGTTATGTTTGGGATAACAGTGCTACAGGAGGTACATTCACGGATACACCCCTTACCAACACCAGTTATACAGTTACAGGAACGGCGGCGAATACATGTACCAATGTGCAAACCGTTAGTATAAGCGTTAAACCATCGCCTACTGTAAATGCTGTGAGCTCTCAATCTGCGGTTTGTGCCGGTCAATCGGTTATACTTACTGCCAGTGGAGCAGTTTCTTACTCCTGGAATGCATTACCTTCAAATTCTTCAACGACGGTTACGCCAACTGCAAACACTGTTTGTACAGTTGTAGGTGTTGGCGCCAACCTTTGCGAAACCACAAAAACGATCAATATTATCGCTTACGCATTACCTTCTATTACTGTGACTCCGGCCAGAGCTACTTTCTGTAAAGGAGAAAAAATAAAACTCACAGCCAGTGGCGGAAGCAGTTACACCTGGACGCCTATTGGGGCCTTAAATTCTACTGTTCAGGTAAATCCGGTTACTACAACGGTTTATTCCATCACGGCAGTGAGCGTTGAAGGTTGTACAAATGACGGCACTTACACACTTGTGGTTTCGTTATGTACAGGTATTGATCAAAACTCTGCCAACGCTGAAACTCTGTTGCAGGTGTATCCGAATCCGAGCAACGGTGACTTTGTAATAAAAGCAAACTCAGAGGCAGAACTGACACTTTTAAATGAATTGGGGCAAGTTGTAAGAATTGTTCACCTGGACGCTACAACTCATTTTGAAACTCAGGTAAAAGACCTGTCTTCAGGTATCTATTTTGTGTCGGGACAAATTGATGGTCGGGGACTCAACCAAAAAATAGTGATTACCAGATAAATCTATCTGATCTTTTTATCTTAATTAAAAGGGAATCCAAAGCGGATTCCCTTTTTTAGTTTATAATTTATAAGCAATATATTTTAACAAAAAGATTAATAAATTATCTTTGTGTACTAAAAAAACAGAATGGGAAGAATTTTTGAAACGCGTAAAGCGACCATGTTTAAGCGTTACGCTAAAATGGCCAAGGCTTTTACTAAAATTGGACGTGAAATTGTAATGGCCGTTAAATTGGGTGGACCGAATCCGGACTCCAATCCAAGACTAAGGATGGTGATACAAAACGCCAAGGCGGTGAACATGCCAAAAACCAATGTGGAATCTGCTATTAAACGTGCCAGTGAAAAAGACTCCAGCAATTACGATGAAGTCATTTATGAAGGCTATGCACCACACGGAGTACCTGTATTAGTGCAATGTACCACAAACAACCCTACACGTACGGTTGCCAGCGTGCGCATGTATTTCAACCGCGCCAATGGGGCTCTTGGCACCAATGGCTCTGTAAGTTTTATGTTTGAACACGTGGCTTTGTTTAAAATTGAAGCCGGCAATCTCAATAAAGATGATCTGGAACTGGAACTCATTGATTTTGGTCTGGAAGATATTTCGTTTGACGAAGAACACAAACAATTTATTATTCAAACCCAATTCACAGATTTTGGTAAGATGCAATCCGCACTGGAAGAAAGAAAAATAAACGTTCTTGAAACCAGTAAAATTTACATTCCAACCACTACTAAAGAACTTAATCCCGAACAGGAAGCTGAAGTAATGGCGATGATCGAAAAGATGGAGGAAGACGACGACATAGAAGCTGTTTATCATAACATCGCTTAATCGCATCCCTGACTTGGAAAAAATTTGGAAGATACACACGTCGGATGATTCCGGGGAGTCACTTCATTTGCAGGAGCAACTGCATGTGGACAGGATTGTTGCGCGTTTATTGGAGCTGCGTAAAATTCTGAGTTACGAAGACGCTAAAATGTTTTTCAGACCAGAACTAAAACAATTGCACGATCCCTTTTTAATGAAAGGGATGAACGTTGCCATTGACAGGATCAACCTTGCTATTTCCAGAAACGAAAAAGTACTCATTTACGGTGATTACGATGTGGATGGGACAACGGCCGTGAGTATTGTTTACAGTTTTCTAAAAAACTACATAAAAAATATCAGCTATTATATCCCCGACCGTTACAAAGAAGGTTATGGGATTTCTTTTAAAAGCATTGACTTTGCAGCTGAACATAATTTTTCGTTGATCATCGCTTTAGACTGTGGGATTAAAGCCAACGACAAAATAGATTACGCTAACGAAAAAAAGGTTGACTTTATTATTTGCGATCATCACCTTCCCGGAAGCGAAATACCTAAGGCTATTGCGGTGCTTGATCAGAAACAAAGCGACTGTCCCTATCCTTATAAGGAACTCAGTGGGGCAGGAATTGGGTTTAAGCTCATTCAGGCATTCTCTCAAAAAAATAATTTACCGCAGGACAATTGTTATCCCTACCTGGACCTTGTGGCCATTAGCATTGCCGCAGACATTGTTCCCATTACCGGTGAGAACCGCGTGATGGCCTATTACGGACTCGAAAAAATAAATTCAAAACCACGTCCCGGCATTAAAGCTTTGTTGAATATTAATCAGCAAAAAAATCCGGTAAATATCAGCACGCTTGTTTTTACCCTGGGTCCACGTATAAACGCCGCAGGCAGAATAGAGCATGGAAGTAAAGCCGTTGAGTTACTTACCTGTGAAGAAGAAAGCAAGGCCGATGAATTCGCGCTTGCCATTAATGATACCAACATGCAGCGCCGTGATCTGGATCTCGGCACTACGACCGAAGCCTTTGAAATTCTGGATAACGATGTGCTCACTAAAACAAAACGCACAACGGTGCTCTTTAATAAAGACTGGCATAAAGGAGTGATTGGTATCGTAGCTTCCCGTTTAATTGAGAAATATTACAGACCCACCATTATTCTGACTGAAAGTGACGGCAAGGTTACAGGAAGCGCCAGAAGCGTGAGAGAATTTGACGTTTACAGCGCCATTGAAAAATGCGCCGATCTGCTCGAACAATTTGGCGGACATAAATTTGCCGCCGGACTTTCGTTAAAAAAAGAAAACGTAGAAGCCTTTCAGGCAAAATTCGAACAGGTCGTTTCTGAATCTATTACAGAAGATCAGCTCATTCCAAAAATTGAAGTGGATCTGGAAGTAGAGTTTTACGAACTCACTGATAAATTATTGCGGATCTTAAAACAGTTCGCGCCACATGGACCCGAAAACATGACCCCCTTGTTTTGCAGCCGCTCTGTGTTTGACACAGGCTGGGGACAGGTGTTCGGAAACAACCATCTAAAATTAGAACTGTATCAAAAATCAAATCCAAACATTCGATTTCAGGCCATTGCATTCGATAAAGGAGATTATGTGAATTTTTTCCAGCGAAAAATTCCCATGGACATCCTTTTTAAGATTCAGGAAAACGAATACAAAGGTGTTACCACCATTCAATTAGTAATTGAAGACATCAAAACAAGTTAATTGTTTTTTTGTTTTTAATTTTCATTAACTCTCCTTGCCTTAGTGATATTCTTTTGGAACTCTCATTTAAGAGGCGTTTCAGACCTACTCCTGCATTTCAGAATTCTAAAATGTAGGTACAACTACCCATCATACAGCGTAAAACTACTCCTCTATGTTTTGGGTATTTATACCTTGACAGCTGCTGTTTGAATAAATAAGTTTACTGCCGATCTGATTAATCAAATTAACCCAATTGGTATTAAACAAAAATTTAAACCGTAAAAAAACAAAAACCATGAAAAAACAAACGTCCATTCCCAAAACGCTTTTATTAATGTTTTTGGCATTTGTAATCGCATCGGCCGGCCTGAAGGCGCAGCCAACACTCATTACTCCCACAGCCTATGAGTACATTTATCCTATGGGGCCACCAGCCGGAGATTTGCCAACCTGTTACTCGTTTGGCAACATCAGTATGAGCGGCTCTACCTATGACACTTATCTGAGTGCTGTCAACGGAGAATTAATCTGGCAACTAACAGCGCCAGGCGTCCCTTCTGCCCTTGTAAATCAGGGAACCATCCCTTATCCAGGCTGCATGGATATTAATGTAGGATTTAATTACGGACCCGGTGGAACACCGCTTGCCATAGTAGCTTATTACAGAACAGGTGTCGGACATTTTTACGATGTGTATAAATGGGGTGTAGGAGGATTGGGTCTTATTTCAACCACAAACATTTCTTCCGTACCCAACTACAGAAGAATCAGCATGGACTCACACAAAACCTATGGCATTGTTATTACCTGGGAAGAGCCCAATGGTATTTACGCCCTTACCGGTTTAAACGGTGTGTTCACTGCTCCTGTGTACCTTAATGGTACCGGCCATTACGAAAGACCCGATGTAGCATTCAGCCACGCTAATGTTGGCTTAAATCTACATTTTGTTTACGACAGACCAAACGGTTGGCCTGGTTATGACATTGTAGAATCTGAAATTGACTTCTGGGTACTTAATGCGGCAGTAGGATCTATTACGCCGAGTGTTATGGACATAAACTCTGTATTGTGCTTCTGGAGTCAAATGACTGCCAGCATTGACGCGCCAGACCATTATAGTGTTGACAACTGGGCATATACTTATGCAATTGACGGAGCTGATATTTATGTAAGAGCCATGGATTTTAATACTTCCGTCTCTCCTGTAACTACAAATGTGGTAAATGGCAGTTTAGGAAATCAACCTATGTGGTCTAAAGAACTTCGCCCGCGCATTGCCTACAACGCAAATAACACTACCTTTCACGTGACCTGGTACTCCAGTTTTAATGTAATGCCTTACGGTCAATGTTATTTTACCGAACAAATTACAGAAGACGCTACCACTTTGGTTTCAAATCCTGATTACGAACTCGTAGCAGCGAACTCTTTCTTTCCTTCAGGGGCCAGTTTGAATTCTATCGCCTTCAGCAAACAAAACGATGCTTCACCATTTTTGTACACTGTATTCTTAGATAATGATGGCGTGCATCATGCCTTTCACGAATGGCCAAATACGGCAGACTTTAAAATGATTACAAATCCTGTAACGGAAGAGATTCGTCACAACTGTGCCGCAGATGCACGTGTAACAGGAATTAAATCCAATACTGCAAACACTGGGGAGCTGTCTATTGGTCCAAATCCAACTTCCGGTGCTACCCGTTTATTTGTACCCGCATCGTTAAAAGCGGAAACTATTTCGCTTACCATTATAGACATAAGAGGTCAATTGGTTGCTGAATATAAAGGAGATGCCACTTCTACCTCTGATGCCCTGGAAAAAACAAGCGCAGGACTGTCGAATGGCATTTATCTGGTGAATGCCAGAATTGGTAATAACACAGCCCAAACTTTCAAACTTCATAAAACGTCTGGTAATTAATCCAATTTCTTTTTAGCTTAAAGATTCCGGGCATTTGTCCGGAATCTTTATTTTCCGATCTTATTCGAATTTCTTGTCGTTTATGTAAAGCAATTCTTCCGCGTCTGGTTTAGGGTCAGGACCTTACTCTTTTTCACTTGGTGTTTGAGCAGTCAATCTGCGCTTCAACTGCAATAAATACCGTATATTTATTCAGAATTTCACCTGAGAGAATACACTTATTTAGACCCAACTACATGAAGCTTGTTAAGCCCCTTACTTTTGTGCCACTGATGTTCCTGCTTTTTTTTAGTTCCTGTAAAAAAAAAGAGAGTGAAAAGAATAATTCAACTCAACCTGGAATAAGCGTTAGCGATGCCTTACCCGTTGTTAAAACATCTGTGGCTTCTGCTATCAGTGAAACAGCCGCTCTATCGGGAGGCACCATAACTTCAAATACTCTAAAACCCATTCTTAGTTCGGGCGTTTGTTGGGCTAAACATCCAAACCCAGGGCTCAGCGACCCTCACAATTTAGATCAAACTCCAGGCTTAGGCAGTTTTACCTGCGCTGTTTTTGACCTGGAGGCCTACACCACTTATTATGTAAGAGCTTACGCCACCAATGAGTATGGAACAGGATACGGGAATGAGATCAGTTTTAAAACAAAGGGCGTATGGCTCACATCACCCCTTAATGTTAGTGTAACAGCTATGACCAACATAGGCAATACCATTTTTGTTATTTCCTCAAGTGATGTTTATATTTCGTCTAATGAAGGAGTATCCTGGTATGGTCCTGTATACCCCTTTAATGGATCCCCAGCCTCTTGTGTGGTGAGCAGTTCTTCTCATGTATTTGCCGGTACCGGCATTGGAATTTTCCGAACAGACAATAACGGAACCAGTTGGTTATCTCTTACAAGTGGAATTGGCAATGTAAGTGTAAACAAAATGGCCGTATCAGGTAACACGCTCTTAGCCGCAAGTTCGAACAGCATTTTTGTGTCCACCAACAATGGCAATAGTTGGAGTTTATCCACCACCACACTTAACGCCGTCGTAAGCCTGGCCATTAAAGGAGAAACCCTTTACGCCGCGACCCAGAACTCCGGTATTTTTTTATCTACAGATATGGGGCTAAACTGGACTTCTTCCAACAGCGGACTGAATTCCAATCCCTTCATTGGTTTTCTTGGAATTAATGGAGCGATGCTCTTAGTTTGTACAAATGCAGGGTTGTTTATTTCCGCTGACAATGGAACAAGCTGGAATAAGTCCAGTAACGCCGGTGGACTCCTCTTTAGTTCATTCCATTGCTCTGCCAATACGACTATCTATGGAGATTATCAGAACAAAATCTACGGCTCTTCAGACAATGGAGCCACATTTTCTGAGATGGGTAGAGGTCTTCCGGGTTCCCTCTTTTTATCCAGCTACAAAATTACGTCAACAGACAAAACGCTTTTTGCGGCATCAGGGGCCCTTTATAAACTTCCACTTAAATAGAAAATTCGAAGACTAAACCGTGTAGGTGGCTTTGAGATTCTTTTTTACAAGGTAAGCCAGGCGCCACAAAAGTCCACACGCCACAAATACCAGTGACGCCAGCAAGCCGATCCAAATTCCAATCGTTTCCATTTTAAAAGTAAAAGCCAGGAGATATGCCAGAGGAAGGGCAATGATCCAATACCCAATCAGGGTGATGATGGTAGGAGCATTCACATCCCCAAGTCCACGCAAAATACCTATAACAGTTACCTGCACGCCGTCGAACAATTGAAACATAGCCGCAATGATCAACAAAGTGGAAGCGAGTGCAACGATCTGCGGTTCCATGCTAAAGGCCATTGGCAAATAGGTGTGAAACAGAAGAAATAAAAGACCGAAAGAGCCCATAACTAATAACACCAACGCTATGGCTGAGCGGGACGCATTTTTGATCTCCTGCCAGTTTTTTTGAGCGCTATAAATACCTATGCGAATAGTCGCGGCGGAACTGATGCCACTTCCAAACATGTAGGTGAAGGCAGCCAGACTGAGTGCAATCCCATGCGCGTCAATTTGTTCCTTACCAAAACTTCCGGCCATTAAACCCGCAATGGCAAAAGCCGCTACTTCAAAGGTAAACTGCATGGCCGAATTAAATCCAATACGCCAGAGTTCCAACAGTTCTTTCCAGTTGACGTGCACTTGTTTGTATACCAGATTAATCTCCCGGGTGATGGGAGATTTAAAAACCAAAAAAAGAAAAGCAGCGCCCATAAACACGCGGGCGCAAAAAGAAGCCCAGGCCGAGCCAATGTAACCGAGTTCGGGAAAACCCCATTTACCATAGATAAAACAATAGTTCAGAATAATATTGATGATGTTGCCGGAAACACTGATGATCAAAGCCATGCGCGTGTTACTCAAGCCTTCGCAATATTGTTTGCATGCAAAAAAGAAGGACACCGGGATCAAGGAAAAAATAAGTACGTCAAAAAAAGGCACTGCCAGAGCAGCCACTTCCGGAGGTTGCTGCATGTGGTTTAAAAGGTCGGAGGCCAGGAATAAAATCATAAAACACACAATGGCTACTGCCGCATTCAGAAAAAGGGAATTTTTAAAAAGAGAGGCTTTTTTTACCAGATCTTTTCTATCGTGTGCAGCCGTGACCAACGGCGTAGTCGCGTAACTCATACCTATGGCAAAAACCAGGAGAAGTACGTACAAATTATTTGAGAGAATTCCCGCGGCTTGTTCGGTTGGACCAATACGGCCAAGAAATATATTATCCACCATACCCGTAACGATATGGCCCACCTGTGTAACCACCAGCGGCCAGGCCAGATAGAGTGTATCTTTGGTATGGATATTTTTAAAAAAGCGTTTCAACATAAAAAGGGGGTAAAGATACGGGAATAAAACAAAGTGGCAGCGACGGTTTCGTTAACAGCCCCTTAGACTGAGGCTAAAACGTTTTAAGAAACGTCAGGTTCTGAAAATTACTTTTTCATTGCCGGTTTTTTCTCCGGATTGATGGCTTTTGTGAGCCAGGCTTTGATGTCGTTTAGCTCAGCGCCACAAATACTGTGTGGCATTTCGTATTTATGGTACGTGACATCCGTTACCTTTTTTGTTTTGAGGAATTCAGCTGCCTTATCCGACTCCTCCTGTTTGATCATATTGTCCGAATTACCGTGCGCAATAAAGTATTTTACGTTGGCCACCTGATCCCAGTTGGTCGTAAGCGACTGAGTTTCCGTCATCATTCGTCCACTCAGGGCCAGAATGCCTTTTATTTTTTTTGGAGCGGCAATTGATAACTCGTAGGACATGATTGCGCCCTGACTGAAACCCATGAGGTAGACCTGTGTGCTGTCAACGTTGTAAGCCTTGCAGGCATTGCTGATAAAAGACAGAATCTTTGTTTCGGCCACCTTCGCTTCTTTGTAATCGTAGATAAAAGGCTTACCCTCTACCCTGGTAATGTTGTACCAGCAATAGGCGCCCTCGCCCAATGACACAGGAGCCCTGAGGGAAAAGGTAATAAATCTGTTATCAATCGATTTTGAGATGTCAAACAAATCAGATTCATTACTTCCATAACCGTGCAGCATAATCAATACCGGTGTCTTTGTATTACGTGACGCCGGTGCGTTTACCAGATAGGTAAGATCTGTTTTTACCGTTTGGGAAAATCCGGTAGCATAACTGATCAGCACCAGCAAATAAAAAATTACTTTTTTCATCTCCCTCTCCGTCTTTTATGATCTACAAATTTTGTTTTCTTTTCTTCCGCTTCCGGGAAAGCATAGTTCAATTGTTTTTTGATCAGGTCCGCTTCCACGACAACAATTTTTACGTTATCGCCAAGGGCATATACTTTGTTGGTGTTTTTTCCAATGTAACGGTAATTGTCCTCGTCGTAGATAAAATGATCTCCTTTCAGATCGCGACTCCGGATCATTCCCTCGCATTTGTTTTCAATCACTTCCACGTAAATACCCCATTCGGTAACACCGCTGATTACCCCGTCAAACGTCTCACCAATACGGTCTTTCATAAATTCCACCTGTTTGTATTTTACCGAAGCGCGCTCTGCTTCCGCGGCGGTGCGTTCCATGTCGCTGCTGTGTTTGCAGAGAAACTCGAGTTCTTCCTGATTGGAATAAATTTTTCCATTCAGGCGTGCCTCCAATAAACGGTGTACCAACACGTCCGGATACCGGCGGATGGGAGAGGTAAAGTGCGTATAAAAATCAAAACCCAGGCCGTAGTGCCCGACATTTTTGGTAGTGTAGATGGCTTTTGGCATACTGCGCACAGCCAGCAATTCCATCATGCTTTGTTCCTTTTTGTTTTTTACATCCTGTAATAATTTGTTTATGGACTGCGCTACTTTTTGTTTGCTGCCCAGTTGCATCTGGTATCCAAAACGCGCGGCAAAACCACTCAGCTCCTGCATCTTTTCATCGCTCGGCGTATCATGCACCCTGTATACGCAGACGTGTTTCGGATCCGTTTTATTTTGCTTCTTAGAGTTGTTTTTTTGTTTTGAAAGTTCTTCTTTCCCTCCTATGAATTCAGCCACCTTGCGGTTGGCCAATAACATAAAATCTTCTATGAGTTTGTGCGCGTCTTTCTGTGTTTTAAAAAACACACCTACCGGATTCCCCTCCTCATCAAGGTGAAACTTTACTTCCGCCTTATCAAAAAAGATAGAACCTTTGCGTTGACGTTCGTGACGTAATTTTTTTGCCAGCTTATCGAGCACCATGATCTCTTCCTTGTACTCTCCTTCACCCGTTTCAATGATTACCTGAACGTCCTCGTAAGCGAAACGTTTGTCGCTGTAAATCACCGTTTTTCCGAACCACTGATCGTGGATCTGCGCTTCTTCGTCGAGTTGAAACACCGCGCTAAAACAGTATTTCTCTTCGTGAGGTCTTAAGGAACATACAAAATTACTCAGGACTTCGGGAAGCATGGGAATAACACGATCTACCAGATAAACACTGGTGGCGCGGTTCACTGCTTCTTTATCGAGAATAGTTCCGGTTTTTAAATAGTGGGTTACATCGGCAATGTGCACACCAATTTCCCACAAACCATTGTCCAGTTTTTGAATAGACAAGGCATCGTCAAAATCTTTGGCATCTACCGGGTCAATGGTAAAGGTGGTAATCTTTCTGAAATCGCGGCGTTTGGCAATTTCGGCCGCGGTAATTTCAGTAGGTAATTTTTTTGCTTCGTATTCTACCGCATCCGGAAAATGATCCGGTAAACCGTATTCAGCCATAATGGCGTTCATTTCGGTTTTATGTTGTCCGGGAAAACCAAACACCTCCATCACAGCTCCGGTAGGATTTTGTTCTCCCTGTTTCCATTCTTTTAAACGGATGAGTACTTTTTGCCCATCCTCCGCGCCCTTGATGTCGCTGGTACGGATAAAAAAATCAACATGGATCTTATTACTATCCGGCACTACAAACGCGAACTTAGGGTTAATCTTAATTGTTCCCACAAACTCGGTTTTAGCGCGTGTGATCACTTCCACCACCTCCCCTTCGCGGCGTCGGCCACTTCCGCGTTTCGGAAATAAGTACACTTTTACAAGATCGCCCTGCAGGGCGTCTTTTGATTTTCTGGCCGGAATAAAAATATCGGCTTCATGTTCGTTGTACACAACAAAAGCGGTTCCCTGACTGGTGAAGTCGATCGTGCCCGTAACGTATTGTTTCGTTTCTTTTACCTGGTATTTACCGGTTTCTTTTTCAATCACAAAACCTTGTTTTTTGAGTCCCTCAAGGGCTTCAATCAACTGAAGGCGTTCCTGATCGTTATTTAGTTCCATGGCAGCGCCAAGCTGCTTGTAATTAAATGCTTTGGAATCGTTATGTTTTAAAAAATCGAGTACTTCTTCGAAGAGATAACGTTTTGGTTTTTTGTTTTTTGACATAGTATTGCTATCGTTTAAAGATAACACCCTTTTAGGTATTTTATTTTAAGCGATTTCAGTGTTTATTAACAGGTGGGAAAGGTGATTTGGTGATTGAGAAGGGTCTTTGGCAAGAAAAAATCGTGGGGATGAAAACACCTAGATGAAGCCCGAATCAATTAAAATAAACATCCAGCGAAAGAACATCGGGTGCCTTGTTACCCAGGTGATCGGTGGCCGGTATAAACTTGACCAGAGCCCTGCATGCTTCCAGGGCAGCAGTATCACATTCCCTTGTGAGTCCTTTTATAATCCGCATGGAGTCTATTTTCCCCAGCAAGTTAATTTCGAGTGAAATTGTCACTTTTCCCTTTTTTGAGTACTTTGGTTTTAGCAGATTGTCCTGTACTAATCGTTGCATTTTAGAGTAACCGCCAATAAACTCAGCTCTTGAGGCAAGTGGATAAATTACCTGACACATCCAGAAGGTGGAATCATTTACCACCAGACTATCTTTGTCTTTGACAGCTCTCCCCTCCATCCTGGCTTTTGCGTGGGCTTCCGCCAGGGAACGTATCCAATTTCTACTTCGATCAGAAAGACTATCCCCGATAGTGTTTTGAGCCCTGCAAAAAAATGGTGCCAGCAATAAGAATACGATTTCTACGCTCTTAAGATATTTAGAAAAACCGGCTGATTTTATCATTGCATTCTTTTTGATTTAGATGCAAGTGTCTACATAATTCCATATTTCCGGGGATATTTGAGTTAAAGTCTGTTTGTTTCTTTTTCTATAAATCGCGATTGAGAAAACTGATGGCCAGGAAGTGCTGTCAAAGAAAACAAATGGACACAACACATCCTTCTTCTTACTTTTTCTTAGTCAAAAAGTAACAAAAGACAAGGCACGTGTTGGATGCTTACGCAAAATTTTGAATCACAATTTAGTTTATGTTATTTGGGTTGTCGGAATTTACCAGATAGGAAACCGGCTTGACCATTCGAAAATAGTTTGTGGCCTTTTCCCCGGAAACGGAATACACCTTTCGCAATTACCTTAGTAATTATTAAACCCCAAACTGCCGCAAATGGTGATCGCTGTGTTTATATACAATTTGTCCTATCTGTTCCTTACTCATCTTGCCAAAAAACACATGCACAAAATCGGCAGGTTCGTACTGCGCATATTCCTGTATGCGCTTAATCCATTCCTTCTTTTGTTCTTCTACATTACCTGTTCCACTGATGACAAGGTCCGGGAGTGTGGGCGTGCTATGTCTCAGGGGGTTTTCATCTTTCAGTACGCTTTTAAGCATACTCTTCCCTAACAACCTACCGATAAAGGTTTGTTTGTATTTACGCTTGCCCTGCATCATGTCTTCCCACAGCGTGCAGTGTTTCAGCATCTGGTAGAGGTTCATTTTGCCCCACTGGGCTTTGTTGTTTTCTGTCAGGGAGTTAATCCGTTGGATCAATTCGTCACGGGTGTTTTTGTCAAAGATTGTTTTCATGTCTTAGTCTTTTAATTGCGCTAATGAGAACCAATTTCCGGAATCGTCCTTAAACAAAGCTTCGAGTCCGTAGAACTCTTCTTTAGGGGCTTTTAAAAATTCCACACCCCTGGCTTTTAATTCTTCGTAAGTGGCGTACACATCTTTACAGGTAAGTACCCCACACCCAAAGGTTCCCTTTTTGATCAGTTCCGTCATGATTTTTACCGTTTCTTTGGTAAACATCGTACTTTCCGCCATCAGAAATAGTACAAATTCCAGTTCCGGTTGTTCGGGTGGTGTCACGGTGAGCCAGCGAGCTCCCTGGCCCATCGGGACATCCATTTTTACTTTAAAGCCGAGTTTATTGGTATAAAAATCGTAAGCGCTGTCCTGGTTCAGGACAAATACATTCATGTGGGTGAGTTTTGTAATCATCGTGTTTTATTTTTTACAGGACAAAGATCGTGGAAGGATCTTTGTCCGACTTCTTTAAAATTGCTATTTTACTCCCAGCCGTGTTGTGAAGCGAAACAGGAAGGAACAAAATTCATGGGGTTTTCACGAACCTGCGTTTTGAGTTCCACGTGTTGTTTTATAAAAAGTGAAGGTGAAACTCCTACTATTCGTTTGAATAATGTGCTGAAAGAAGTCGGACTTTCAAATCCCACAGCGGTGCAGACTTCCGTTACCGGCCTGCCTTCTTTCAGGAAGTTCTTTGCTTTTTCTACACGCAGGTTCAGCAAATACTGGTGAGGGGTTTTTCCATACATACTTTTGAAGAGTCGCAGGAAATGAAATTTTGAAAAATAGGCTTCGTTTGAAATGGAGTTTAACTGAATGGCTTCTGAATAATGATTATCCATGTACAACTTGGCCTGCACCACCTGGCGGTAGAGGTAAACTTTTGGATAGTCATTTGACTTCATATTCTTCAATTCAAAGATAAAACAAATTACGGTTCCATTTCCCTTTGGTAAAAACACCAACAGGGGCTTTAACTCAAATCACTACTTAGGTCTATTAAAAGTTGGAGACAGAGAGTCTTTTGCAAATTTCATAGCCTTCTCAAGATTTATTCTGGACTTTGTTTCATCATTAGTTATTCCATAAGCTTCTCCAAGGAGTTTAAAAAACCAATACGATTCTAAAAAAGGTTCTATTTTTAATGCCCGTTCAAAATCTTTTATTGCATCCGAATAATTTTTCATCAAGTAGTTTACCTCGGCGCGATTTATAACAGCTTCCAAATAATCAGGATTTAGTAATATCGCCTTATCATAATCCATAAGCGCCTCCCGATAAAAATTTAATTTTCTTCTTGCAAAACCCCTGTTTACATATGCTTTCGCATAATCAGGCCGTAATTCTATTGCTTTATTTAAATCCACAATCGCTTCTTTGTACTTATTCTTATGAGAGAAGGCAAAGGCTCTGTTCAGGTAGTTAATCGCTTTTTCCGGTTCGAGTTTAATCGCCATATCCAGGTCATTAAATGCTTTTGGATAGTCTTTGAGAAACACATTGCACATGCCACGGTTACTGTATGCGTCAGGATCGTTTGGTCTAAGTAGCAATATTTTATTAAAATCTTTTATTGCGGCTTCATAATTTCCTACCTGATAATATAGGGCAGATCGTCTGAAATAAGTCACAAAGTTATTGCTATCTAAACGAATAAAAACTGATTCGTTCTTAATCCTATTTTTGATATCGGGGAAATTAGAAGTGTCAGCGTTTAATTCGAATACTATTTGCCCTGAAACTGGTCTGCAAACAAAAGGAAGTATAAGGAATAAACTCTTAATTCTATTTCTCTTATTAATCATTTTATGAGTTAATTTAATAGTTGATGTTAAAATATTCATGGTGTTTTTTGGGCTATAGTTACGTCCTTTCAAAGTTAAAAACAATTTATGTTTCATTTACTTACCTTCGAAATTTCATACCGTAGTCTATATTATTTCGGTTGGGATTAACACCTAACAGGGGGTGCAATTTGTATTTGCGTGCCCCTAAAATTAGCTGTGCCCGCGAAATCACTCTGAAATCATACCCTTACCCCGATAATACAAATGTCATCTACCTGCTCGAGACTTCCTTTCCAGTTGTCCAGCGCGGCCTGCAGTTCCTGTTTTTGCTCCGCCATACTCAGTCCCGCCACCGAAACAAGAAGTTGTTTTAATTGTTTGTACATAAATTTTTTGCCCTTATTTCCACCGAACTGATCGGCCAGTCCATCGGTAATTGCGTACACCATGTCCCCTTTTTCAAGAGCCACTTCGTGTTGAGAAAACGACACATAGTCCTTGTCGTGTTTACCCACCGGCATTTTATCAGGCGCCAATTCCACAATGGCATTTTTACGGACAATCCATACAGGGTTATTCGCGGCGGAATAGGTAAATTTCATTGCTTTCAGATCGAAGGAAATTAAACTGCAATCCATGCCATCTTTACCGCCTTCTTCGCTGCCATCGTGTTTTAAACGTTCGATGATGTTTACCCGTGTGTGGTTTAAAATTTCGGCAGGCGCGGAGACTCCCCGTTCTACCGTTCTTTCGAGAGACGAAATATTTAAGATACTCATGATGGCGCCGGGAACACCATGTCCCGTGCTATCTGCCGTTACCAAAGCGAATTGACCATTGTTTAGTTTACTGGCCCAGTAAAAATCGCCACTCACAATGTCCTTAGGCTGAAAGAATACAAAATACTCTTTTAGGTTTTCGTCCAGCAGTTCTTTGGTTGCCAGGAAACTTTTCTGGATGCGTTCGGCGTAATTGATGCTGTCGAGGATCTCTTTTTGTTTTTGTTCTACCAGACTTTTTTGTCCCTCGATGATGAGTTTCTGAGCTTTAGTAATTTTGAGGTTTCTGAAAATAAAGAAAGCAAACACAGAAAGCAGGATCAAAATAGCCGACACAATGATGAGGATAAAATTGGCACGCTGGTGTCTGGCCAGTTCCACCGCGTCTTTGCGTTCCTGCTCGGCTTTTGCCACGGCCTCTTTTTTAGCGAACTCGTAGTTCATTTCTGTTTGGGTCAGTTTTCGGATGTTCTCTTCATTGCTGATGCTGTCGCGGGCTTCAATAAAATCTTTGTAGTGTTTAAAGATCCGTTCGTAATTCCGGGAAGGCAGTTCGGAGTAGAGTTGAAAGAGGTTGTTATTAATATCCTTGACCCCTTCCAGATCACCCAGTTCTTCGCTGAGGGCCAGGGATTTTTTGAAATACATTTCCGCTTCTTTAAATTTTTTCTGTTTAAAATAAAGGGAACCTACATTCCCCAGGCAGATCGCCAGATTATCTTTCAGGTCGTACTTTTCGTTAATCTGTAAAGCTTCCAGGTAATATTTCATGGCATTGGCGTAGTCTCCCTTCGACTGATAGGTATTTCCCAGATTGTCCAGGCAGGAGGCAATGTTCCGGTTTCCACCTATCTTTTTTTGCAGTTCCAGGGACTGAAACAAATAGTTCAGCGCATGATCGTAATCTGATTTCGCCGTGTAAGCGTTTCCAATATTGCCCATGTGGCGGGCCACCCCTTCGTCATTACCCAATTCCTTGTCCAGCTCAAGGGCTTTGAAATAATACTCCAGGGTTTTATCGAAATCCTGCAAGTTGTAATAAATGATGCCGATGTTTCCGTTGGCAAGGGCAATGCCTTTTTTGTCATGGATCTTCTCCCGTATTTTGAGGGTGGTTAACCAGGCTTCGAGGCATTTAGGATAGTCTCCCTGGGTTAAATAAAAATGTCCGATGCAGTGGTAAGAATTAGCCACGCCTTTTTCCCAGTTTAATTTTTGTGAGAGCGCGAGCGCCTGTCGGGCAAAGCCAATAGACTTTTCAGGTTGGGTATAAATAAAATCGCCAAAGAGCTTATGAAGATTTTATTGAAAAGTATCCAAACTTTGAAAAACAAATGCAATGGAATCCAACAGATGTTGCTAAATATGGAAGATGGGTTAAATAATATTTATAATTAAGGAGGATAAATAATGAAAG
>CAZMHW010000017.1:1425-1733 GCA_964566105.1 uncultured Akkermansia sp. | reverse complement strand
ACATCACCACTTTGTTGGAATCTTCTTTTACTGTGTTCAGAATTCCTAAAATGGAATCGGTTTTTGGTCCCTGCGCCGAAACTGTATTCGCACAGGTTAAAAGAAAAAAAGTGAGGAGAGCAGTCGCGGAAAATTTAGACAACATATGTTTCGGGCAATTTAGCTTCGAATTAAAAATAGACATTCTCACACTTACAGACAAATTGTTTTGATAAGTGAGCTAAATTCATTTTTAATAAGTTTTGAGTTTAGGTATCCTCTCAGACCAGGCTTATTGCTTATAAATAAAAGCCACAGTAATGCTGACT
>CAZMHW010000017.1:0-1415 GCA_964566105.1 uncultured Akkermansia sp. | reverse complement strand
CGGCAAAAAACAGGGATAAGGTTGGCTGTCCTGCTTTGTAGAGTAAAAAGGCTGCCAAAGAAAACATAAGCAATTCAAAAAGAATCCTGGCATTAAAATCTAAACGGTACTGAGATTTAGGCGCCGCAAAAATACCCCAGAGGATCATGGCCGCTAAGGGCAAAACAATGAGCAAGGCCCATTTAAGGATTGGACTTTTACCCTGTTGATAGGCCCAGTAGCCAATGCTGGCCAACATAGCGAGCTCCAGCAAAAAAGCAAGGGCCAGGTTCAGTGTTTTAAGGATTTGCATGTTATTTTGACTCGTGATCGTGTGTCAAAGGTAAAAATTCTCTGAGAAAAGAAAAGTCTGGCTTGGGTTTTATCTCACGTAGTTCCTTGGTGGTGAAAACACCGACAAGGGTTAAAAATCCTTGTTACATTCACTTTTATTCTATCCAAGTAGCTTTACTTTCTTTAATTATCCAGCTACTACCATTTTTCTCAAGTGTCGCTTCACCTCCTTGGTAACCAACTCTAAAATCAATTTTGGCCCTGGTCAATGTCTTGTTGAAGATTATTATGCTGATGCGAGGATGAGTTGCGAGATGCCAGTAACCACCCCAATGCCCGTGCAAGATTGGGATATACGGTCGTAAAATTTCATAACGCCTTTCACCTTCCTCCTTCAGTTGTGAAGGACTCATAATATTTCCCTCGCTAATCTTAGTTGATTCAGTCCCCAAAAAACCATTGATTGCATCCGCATAGTCTTTAGTGAGGTATAGAACTCTGTTCTTGTCCATGTTTATTGGAGGTCTAAAATTTTCTATCGAATCTTTTTTTGATTTTTCTCGATCAAAGTCGTCAAAGTTGTCGCTGAGTAAGACAGTATAAAATATCTTATTTTGAATAACCACATATTTGCATTTTGCATTAAGATCATTGCCCCATTCCCAATCACCAAGCTTTAAAAGGTCAAGTGGTTTGTAAAACTCTTTATAAACATTGAATACTGCATTAATGGTATCGTTTTGATTTATAAAATCGTCTACGTTCGGTTTTACCCTTCTGTTCCAGTCAATAAATATTTGTCCGAAGCTATCGGCTTGCATTTTTGTGAAACTGACTTCTAATTTGTCTTTGATTTGTGCAGCGGTAGGGACTGTAACGTAATTATCGTCAGCGCTTACATTCCCACTTTTTAGGTCTCCTGCTTGCTTTTGTTCGCAAGAAACAAGTCCAAAAAAAAGTTGTCGCGAGTAAAAAAATTTTTGTCATTGTTATCGTTAAAATTGCTCGTAACGGATTCGCGGTTTGCTTCGGCAGATTTGGAACCGTTGTCTACCGAAATGTTTAAATAAAGATACAATGTTGCTAGGCAATTGCAAAGCAAAAATTAAAAAAGTTTCTGCCGCTTTTGCAATTGCTTTGTT
>CAZMHW010000016.1:0-19884 GCA_964566105.1 uncultured Akkermansia sp. | reverse complement strand
GGCGCAGAGAAGTATGTACATATAGCCTTTCATAGATCTGTATTTATTCAATTAATAGTTTTTCTTCGAACCCGGGCGTTTCGGCTCCGCTCAACGTCCGGGGTAAGCGTACGAGGCACCGGTGGCTGAGCGCAGCCGAAGCCCCGGTGCATACAAAACTACTCCCACCAACTTGTGGGTGTTGCTATATTTTGTAGACAACTATTTTTTAATAAAGTTATACATATAGTGTTAATTCAAAAGCAAAAACAGGTTTGTTATTAAATTTATTTTATCTTTAATACACTAAAAGACTCACATGAAAAAACGTGTTTTACTCAGTATGGTATTTATTTCAGGAATGACCCAGTTCCTAAAAGCGCAATTGGTGTACAAAGATGTGGCGGCGATATTTTACGCCCGCTGCACTTCCTGTCACCATACCAACGCCTCTGATTTTCCATTCATGAATTACGCGCAAACTGCGTTCAAATCTTCCGATATCCAGTTTCAGCTGAGCATTAACCGCATGCCACCCTGGAGTGCCGATACCAACTACACCCGCTTTCAGCACGAGCGTTTGATTACAAGTATTGAAAAACAAAAAATCCTTACCTGGATCTCGGATGGTTCTTTACCCGGCGATACAACCCTGGCACCTCCTGCTCCCGTTTATCCTAACTATTACGAGCTTGCCGAAACGGCTGATCTGACACTCAGCATCGGACATTTTACAAGCACATCCAGTACTACGGATAAATACTTTTGTTTTTCTATCCCCAGCGGTTTAACCCAGGATAGAATTATCCGCGCGTTTGAAGTAGTACCAGGAAATAAAAAAATTGTGCACCATGCGGTAATCACAGCGGATACGACAGGCACCTATGCCAGTGACCTTTCCGGAGGGTGTTACAATATTCCGGGCAACTTAAATATTGGAACCTACGCTCCCGGAACCAAACCTACCGTTTTCCCTTCACACGCGCCTTTAAAAGCGGGACTTTATTTAAAAGCAGGTTCTAAGGTCATCATTCAATTACATTACCCTGCCGGAAGTGCGGGGCAAGTAGACAGTACCAAGCTGCGTTTGTTTTTTTATCCTGTAGGAACAACAGGTGTCCGACGTTTGTATTCCGAAACGCCTTTGCAGAACTGGAACATGATTATTCCTGCTAATTCAGTGGTGCCATACACGGCCTATTACCCTTCCTCCACGGTAGGTATTCCAACGCCCATCTCAGTATTCGGTGTAATGCCTCATTCGCATTTGTTGTGTCAAAGTATTTTGTATTACGCGGTAAATCCGGGAATCGACACCATTCCATTGGTGCACATTAACAAGTGGGATTTTGAATGGCAGGACTATTACGTCTTTAAAAAACTGGTAAAAATTCCAGCCGGGTATAAACTTTTTTCGAAACACATCTACGACAATACCACAGCCAATCCCAACAATCCGAACACACCGCCTATTACGGTATTTTCCAACACTGGTACCAAAGACGAAATGTTGTTTGACGGCATGATGTATCTGCCTTACCAGGCAGGAGACGAATTGCTGGACCTGGCAGGTTTAATGGACACTCAAAATCTTGTAGGGATTCCTGAAACAAAAGGGGTGGAAAATGCCCTGCAGGTAAACACCTTTCCAAATCCCTTTCAGGGATCGGTTACTTTGCGCTACACACAAACGCAGGCAGCAGTCACCACCATTGTGTTGCGTGACCTGCTGGGGAAACAGATCTTTGTGCATAAAAGCGAGATGCAGTCCGCGGGCGCGCAGGACTGGACCTGGGACGGCAGAGATGCCCATGGTGACAAGGTGGCAGCCGGAGTCTATTTTTACTCGCTGCAATCCGGAAATCAAAGAACCGATGGTAAACTCATTAAAGCGGAACGATAAAATTAACCTCAAAAATAAATAAACATGAAACAACTCTTCACTGTCCTGCTGCTGGCCGGAATGTTTTCCTGCGGCAGCTCAAAACCGGAAGCTCCTGCACAAATTAAAAAGGTAGTCTGCGGCGATTCGGTGGAACAGGAAATGTTTGACCAGGACGGAAAGTCCTATACGGTTAGGGTTCCCGGGAAATGCGACACCGTTTTGGTGGAGGCTGAAAAGTAGTTTCTGTCAACAGAACTAAAAGACTACATTTGAATTCTGGTTCTATTAGCAGAACGGATTAACTGTGGTTACACAATGAAATGGAGAACGCTTTTTAATGCAGGGTTGATTCTGGCAGGATTGTTTTTTACAGTTCTGATGTTTCGCATTACTTATCCCTATTTCAGTTTCCGCTACGATGTCGATTTTTTACTGACCAAACAAACCGTGCTGCACATAAGCCTGTGGCGACTGGCATTTTATACACACATCAGTAGCAGCATTTTCGTGCTTTTTTTTGGCATCCTCCAGTTTGTGCCGGGACTCTTACAGAGATACAGGTCCTTTCACCGAAGCTTAGGCAAAGGATATGTTTTACTGGTGATTTTTATTGCCGCGCCATCAGGACTCATAATGGGTTATTACGCGAATGGAGGGATCTGGGCGCAAACCTCATTTATGATTATCGCGTTATTATGGTGGTATTTTACCTATAGAGCTTATATGGAAGCACGCAGGAAAAATTACAAAATTCATCTGGCTTTTATGTACCGTAGTTTCGCGCTTACTTTATCGGCCATTACCCTGCGAAGTTACGTTTACCTGTTACCTGCAATTATTCATTTGAAAGGTAAGGACATGTATGTGTTGGTTGCATGGGCAAGCTGGATCCCTAATCTAATAGTGGCAGAATTTCTGATTGCCAGAATATCGGATGAGAAGCTCAAATTACCCGCCGGTCTCCGCTGAAATTTCCCGGATGCTCCCATCTTCTCCGATCACCATTTTTTTTGAACCCAACGGTTGCGTGTTAAGTAACAAATTATCGAATTCAGTTTTTTTGTAAGGGTTCTTCCAGGAACGTTTATATAAATGTGTGGTGATTTGAACACCTGAAATATCTGCGGTCATCAGATCCTCTCCGGCCTGTGTGGAAATGATCTTTGAATCGAGTAATTTACCCTCATCGTTGTAGGTGGCCAGCCTATGATAAATATGTCGCATTTCAAGAGGGCAGGCTGTTTCGGAGGTATCCACCGCGTAGATAACCACATTTACATTTTGAATCGGTTGATACCGGTGCTTTAAATTAAATTGCACCCAGCCATTTTTATTTTCCTTCTTTTCAGGAAGGTAAAAAACATCTATGGCATCGTTATCTATTACCAGGCCCATGTCGTATTCCTCGATACCGTTAAATCGCTCATAATTAAACTCTGAAGCTTTATTCTTGTCGATACTAAACTCCTGGCTTGTATCACGAATGGACTTCAAAAAATCCTGGAACGATTCCGGTTTTTGTGCTATAGATTCGAGATCTTCATAAGATAAAAACTGAAGAAGCATGTACTTAAACTCTTCCGAATTTCTATCCATATGAATTCGCTCATCCGCTATCAGTCGTTCTTTCATCTTGTCCACATTAAAACCTGATTCGCGGGCGGAATAAATATCTTCGTTGTATAATTTAGAATTCGCCAGTATTCCGGCAACAAGGTATTCGTAGTACGTATCTTCATCGGGTGGTCCAAAAACAAAAAACTCGATAGGATTTCCACCCGGATTACTCAAATATAATTTATAAATGAAGAGACTATACAAATCATACACTTCCGCATTTCTTCCAAGTTTTCCGAGAAGCGAAGCCAGTTCTTTATATGCTTCGATTCTGGGCTGAACGCTGATGCTGCGTTTGAGATCATACACCGCTTTTTCGGGATTGGTACTTTCTTCTTTTTTAAATTTTTCGTAGTAGGTTGTAGCAAGATCTTTGTTTTGATCTTTATAACGGTTCATATAGGCATAAACTGAATCGCGTGCATAAAGTTCGCTGGCACGAAGAGCTTTTACGTCCTTGTAAACAGTTTCCACTTTTGTTTCACAAGCCAGCAATACTAACAGAGATAAGCAGGATAAAAAATACTTCATGATTAGTTTTTAGCAAAGTAAATGGAATCTTTAAAATTGGCCGGCACCGACACTTCTATTATTTTACCGCTGTCGTCAATCCTGTAAACAGCTTTCGCTAATAGTTCGTAATTCTTAATACGGTTGTCTTCAAATGCCACTTTGTCTATAGGTTGCTCCCACACCCGTTTGTATTCTTCAATCGAAATTTCATTGTTTTTGATCCTGCAGGATTTTATGTGTTCGGCGGAGAACTGACCTGCCACAACAAGGCTTGATAGGATCTGCCCATCGGGTTTATATGTTACGAGTTTGGTGAAAACGGGTTGCATGTATTCTCCAAAGTAACTTACCGAGGTGTAGAGAACCGCGCAATAATTTTCAGTTTCGGGGAGGCGGCCAACATACATAAATTCATGCGATACCTCCCTGCCAAAACTACTGTTTTGCATTTCAGGAACAAATTTCGAAAAGTCGTAAGAAATCGATTGTTTGTAATCCCTCATGTCAACCATGTCCGGTTTAATTTCAAAATCTTCGGGAAGGGGCGGAAATATTTTTTTAAATACCGTAAATAAATCTTCATGCGCGTCTTTCATTTTTTTTATGATAAGCCCGATCAAAACATCTTTGTAGGAAGGGCTGTTTATAAAACCAGAAAGGTATTTGTCCGATTTAAGTTTCAAGGTATCCGAAAACCCGGCGTCGAAAGCGGAAAGCAGGTAATAAGCCACTGTATTTACATCCGGATCCTTCATGCGGTTGCTGGCACAGGCCATCTTGTAACACAGGGCGGATTTAGGCTGAAAGTTAAGTTCCTCCGCAACATGATAAGACCTCATGGCTTCTTTAAAGTCGTCGTCGAATTTACCGGACTCCAGCAACGCATTTCCCAACTCGTAATACGTTTTTGCATCCGGATAATAGAGAATAGATTTTTTAAACAAAGAAACGGCTTCGTTTGTTTTGTGTTTGTTTTTAAATGCGTCAATTCCCTTTAAGAACAGCTGACGGCTGTTTTGTTTAAGAGAGTCTGTATTTTGCTCTTCCGCATCAAAGATCACATCCGCTACTTTTTTCGCGTTGTAAATATCCGTTTCATAGAGTTTAAGGGGCTCCACCCGGGCCACAAAATTTAAGGTGGTTTCACTGCAACCTGCTAAAAAGGCGGTCAGCGCTGAAAAAAGGACAAGGTTTAAGTAGTTCATGTCAGATGGGTATGCAATAATAAAATGTAAAGAATAAAAGTAATAATAATTAAGAAATGTACTAATAAGAGCTGGCATACCCAGGTGTTTTTTTAAGGGCTCAACCTGTGGACAAAACGTGATTTAAACCTTAAAAAGCCACAATAGCCCTGCGTTTTGCCGCATTGGTCGAAAAGCTGAAACTTTGGCCGGCTTCCTGCGTAAACACAAGAGCTCCCAAGGCACACACAACACTACATTACCAAAAGATCAATGAAAACGCAAAAACTTAAAACAAAGGCTCATGAAAACAAAGATCTACCTGGTATCGGTAATGGCACTTAGTCTTGGAATTAATCTTAGTGCTCAAACAAACAAAGTAACAGCAGAACAGCCCGGAACAGAACAGGCCAACGCTTCTGCAGAAAACAAACGCATTTTATCCCGCCTCGGCGGCAAGGCAGTGCCCGACAATATGAGCGCGGAACATCCCCTGGCCGTTAAAACGGCCAACATCAGTGGAGAGAGCGAACGCAACGAATTGCTCAAGCTGGCAGAAGCTTTGGCTTACCAGGCAAAACGTTTAAAAAACGACGCTGGAAAAAAATCCGGAGCGGAAAAGGAACAAATGCTCACCGAAGCAGCGCAGTTCGAAAGGAATTGTCTGCAAAAACAAATTGAGGCTTCTGAGATTTTCGGCACCATCAGTCAGGTGAAATTTAATAGCAACAAAGAAACCATTCAAAAACTATTGGTCACGGTAAAACTGGAAGAGAGTAAAATGAATCAGACCAATCAACTGATCACTTCGGCGGAAAAAAACATGCAATTGGCCAAAGAATTACGCGAGGAATCTTACGCACTAACCGGTCTCACTGCCAGGTTAGGCAATATGAGCAATGCGGAAGAGAAGGAAGTGATGGCTCTTGGTGAACAAAGTAAAGCTATCGATATCTTGTGGAAGAGACCGAAGGGAAGTATGTAGTTTTCGTGGGAGGTTAAAAAGCTGAAGCGGCGTTCAGAGATGTAAGACGAAGTAAAGCATGTAAGATCTTACATCACTTTCTTTAATGGAATTGCAGAGAGAGTTTAAACTTTGGTTTATTTATACCTATTTTTGCAAGGACCCCATATACAGTATGACGCCCATAAAACTAGCTTACGTTACCATTTCTTATCATGAGCCTGTAATTTCTTTTACTTACAAAAAAAATACCCAGTTGGGTGTGAAAGAACTAAAAGAGGTAGTAGCCCTGGCCACGAAATTAAGTGAAGGCAAACCTTATGTGACGTATTCGGATCTTCGTTTGCCGATGGACATGACAGAACCTGCAAAAAAATTTCTGGCAAATCCCTCCAACATGCCCTTGTTCAGAGGAGCAGCCATACACGTGTCCACCAACCTTTACAGTTTTGCGGTAAACTTTGCATTGTACTTCAGTAAAAAAACCTATCCCATTAAAGCGTTTGTAACAGAGGAAAAAGCCATGGAATGGTTGCGTTCTTTGCCGCTGGAGGAAAGGGTACTGGATTAGATTTTTTCGGATGGAAATTTATGAGGAAAGCAGTATGGATGCGCAGGCGAACTTTAGTTTTCTCTAAAAACCCCTTATCTTTGGGTATGCCCTCCAGACTCCTTTTTTATTTTCTTTTCTTCTGCCTTAATTCCTATTCTGCGCAGGTACTGCACATACAGATGAGTGGACTGCGCAATACTTCCGGCAACATTCGCCTGGCTTTTTATTCTAACGCGCAGAGCTTTGATGACGAAAAACCTATGTTTATCCGTAAAGTAGCTAAACAGGAACTGCTTAAAAACAACCTGCGCATCACCTACAAAGATCTGGCACCTGGAGTGTATGGCATCGCGATCTTAGACGATGAGAACACCAACGATAAAATGGATTACGGTTGGGTTCTGCCCAAAGAGGGATTTGGTTTCTCAGATTATTACCACAGCGGCATGACCCGTCCCACCTTCGAAAAATTTGATTTTGTGCTCCGCAAAGAGGAAACAAAACTGGTACAGATTAAAGTACGGTATTTGTAAATCATACTTTTTTGTGGAACGAGAAACACTAATTGTATGAAGTGAACGTTGAGATAAAATCAATGCCGCGTTAATACATAGCTGGTACTTCTGCCGCCGGAACTTTCTTTTTTAAGAATGTTTTTTTGGATCAAATCCTGAATATCGCGCAGGGCTGTATCGGGAGAACATTTGGCTATTTTGGCCCATTTGGAAGAATGTAACTTGCCTTCGAATCCATCCAGTAATTTATTGAGCAATAAACGCTGTCTTTCGTTAATGACGGTTTGCGCGTGTTTGTCCCAGAATTTGGTTTTACCGAGTATACGTTTTAAGGTGAGGTCGGTAGCGCTCAGGGCTTTGTCCAGACAGTTTAAATACCACAAGAGCCATTCGGTAATATCTAAACTACCTCTCTGACTTTTTTCCAGAATATCGTAATAAGCTTTTCTCTCCAAACGTATTTGTGACGACATGCTGTAAAAACGCTGTTGATCTTTATCCGATCTGGCTAACTCCATGTCTGCTATGGCGCGGGCAACACGTCCGTTTCCGTCGGCAAAAGGGTGTATGGTAACAAACCAAAAATGCGCGATGGCTGATTTTATAACATGGTCCTGATTGTCTTTGCCGTTAAACCATTTTAAAAAAGCCTTCATTTCTTTTTCCAGGCGTTTGGCTTCCGGAGCTTCAAAGTGAATACGTTCTTTTCCGATGGCACCGGATACTACCTGCATGGGACCCCTGGAATTATCTCTCCAGGCACCTACCTTAATTTTATGAAGACCGCTTCTTCCGCTGGGGAAGAGGGCAGCCTGCCAGGCAAAGAGACGTTCTTTGCTCAGCGCTTTTGTATGGTTTTGTGTCGCGTCGAGCATCATTTCCACCACGCCTTCTACGTGTCTGTCGGCGGGCACCAGACCTGCAATGTTCAGGCCAAGTTTTCTGGCTACGGACGAGCGCACCTGTTTGGGATTCAGGATCTCTCCTTCAATCTCGTTGGATTTAAGGACGTCCTGGGTGAGGTTATGCAAACTGGTTTCATTTCTCTGGTTAAAACCCAGGGTTTCGAGCGCACCTTTTAAACGGCCTTGTTTGTGCCGCAGATTCGAAAGTACGGGTAATACACGCGCGGAATCCCATTTGAATTCGGGCCATTTGGCTAATTGATGAATATAAGTTGCCATTTATTCTCCGCTTTTATGCGGTAAAAGTAGAAATTATTCTCCGCATTCGCAAGTTTAATCTCCGCATATATGCGGAGATTATTTGCATTATTCTCCGCACGGTTACCTTGAATCAGGGACAGAAATAAAGGCCGAAAATTCCTCAATCAGGGTCTTTAAAGCGATACGTGTTGCGGTAGAAGTGGAGTGCAGTAGAATGCAGTCAACACGACGACCCTTGTAACTGAAAGAAAAGGACTCCCCTGGTTTAGTCTTAGCCGGAGGTGTAAAATCGATGCTGTTTAAACGGAGGTACCTGCAAAAACTCTGAAAGGTGCTGTGCTTGGCAGAATAACCCGCCAGTAAGATGCTGGAGAGTTCCGGATGTTTATCGAGTATAGAGAGTATAGGATGAAATTCAGTAATTTGAATGTCGGTGTCTTTGGCACTGGTCCCTTTTCGCTGAATCACCTTGCCCATATTTTCCACGCCCACTCTTAGTTTTTCCATGAGCACTTTTCTTTCTTTCACAGCTTCTTCTCCCGACCAGTGTTGCAGACTCATACCGGCAAGTGCCGCCAGGATCTTCCAGAAATTATTTTGTTTGTTGGGATAATAGAAGGGATAATCCCTTTTCTTTTCATGTGGCGGAAAACTGCCGAGAATCAGGCTGGTCATCACAGGGATGTCATGATACCAGTTGGGGTGCTTTTCGCGGGTGAGTGCTATGTTTGGGTCTGACATGTTTGTGGTGACGTGTTTTTGCCTGAGAAAGATAAGAAGAAAGAAAAGTATTTTGAAATGGGAACTTTGCTGGTGGTTTAACAGCTAGTCTAAACAAGATTTTTTCAAACACAGAGATACAGAGCGACAGAGTTTCAGGGAGCGGAGGCTCTGCAGTAATAATCTGAATAAACCTTAGCAGAGGAGTGGATAAAATTTCCTAAAAACCCTATCTTTAAGGGTGTAACGAAAACCCATAAAAACTATGAAAAAATTACTGATTGCCTGTATGTGCCTGAGTCTTTTATGCTGCAAAAAGAAAAAAGACGAGACGGTGGTGGTGAATGACCCGACCCCGGTAACTCCGGCCCGCGCCAACACCATGTCCGCCACCGTGGACGGAAACTCCTGGGTGGTGTTGGGTAACAATACCTCTACAGCTAACATTGCGCAAAGTGTGTACAATGGTAACCCGAAACAATACGTGATTGGTGGAAGAACGGATGTAAACCTGAACAAAAATTCCATTCACCTGGGTTTTGCCTATACTACCGGAACGGTAACCCTCGCCAGCTTTACGAATTTTTACGCCCTGTATTACGATTCCACCGGCACCTCGTATCCCGCCAGTAGCGGCACCCTCAACATTGCCCTGGTAGACACCTCTCATAAAAAATCAAGCGCCTGCGATAAATTCAAAGCCACTTTTAGTTTTGTCACCAGCCCCGTAGCCGGCAAAATTTTTACGGTGACGAATGGGGCGATAGATTTTGAGATGAAGTAAATAAAGTTTCGTAGAATGTGATTTCCACGCGCACAGTTCTCGATACGTTTTCAGCGCACAAGCTTTGCGAAACTACTCGAACTGACAATCACACGCTGTCACTTCGAGTAGCCCGCATTGTTTTTTGGAATAGGGCGTATCGAGAAGTGGCTTCGAGACTTGTGCTGAGCCGGTCTAAGCAACCTCAGTCACACTGAGCGAAGTCGAAGTGGAGAAGTGCGCTGATCCTATTCTATCCCTACCAATTCGTAGCAAGCTAATCCTGTACTATGAAACCAAACGGAAGATTAAAATACATTTTCACCAGCCTGCCATCTACCCGAGCCGGTTTCCAGCGAGGCATGATGGACACCACGCGAAGAGCCTCTTTATCACAGGATTTACAATCTGGAACCCCTTTTAACAGCTCTACTCGCTCAATGGTACCATTTTCTGTGATCACAAACTTTACGAATGCTTTCCCGGAAATACCTCTGTCCCGCGCATGGGATGGGTAGTTGACATTTGCCTGTATAAAAGCTGTTAAAGCTCTTATGCCACCGGCAAACTCCGCAGACTCTTCTGCAGTGGTATCAACCTGGGAAAGTGGCGTGTACCAGATCACGTTCAGGATCTGATTCCGATCGTTGAATTTAGCTTCCATCACTTCTACGTTTTTAGAGTTGGAGTAAGTCACATGGTAAAAACCTATTTCCACGCTGTCGCGATCCACCAGTTTAACTTTTACGCGTAAGGTGTCCACCTTTTCAAAGTATTTGCTCAGCAGTGCATACGATTCTTTATCCCCCATACCTGCGGCAAAAGCCAGATCCTCAAAGTATCCTTTTATACGCCTCAGTTTCTGACGCGCCATGGCCCGGTTAAAATAAGCGTTGGGGTGAGGCTGATACAAAAGCGACAGACTGTAAAGCGAATCGGCCTGTATATACTTTTCCTGATGAAAGGCTTTGACGCCTTCGTGGTAATAATAAGAAGCGGTGGTATTTTGCGCCACGGCAAACAGACTAACATGCGCGGCGCAGAGAATCAGAAATTTTTTAAGCATACCTGGATAAGAGTGTTTTTAAAGATACTGATTTTTTATTCAGGAGATGTTGGTGGAGATTGTAACATCAGCACTGCGTTAAGTTGCATCGGAGGGAAATGTTGTGAATAAATCGACTAAAAAAAGCCAGGGCGGGATCAAGGGTTCTACTATGTGTGGCTTCGGGCTCTGCTTTGGCCTGGCGTGGAGGTATCTTTAAAAACGTAAAACAGGAAGCCTGAGTTCTGAATTCTAAAACTAAACAGATTTTGGGTTTCTTTGGCGCTGTTTGGCGTCATTTTGTAGGTTTTGGCGTCGAATGGCGTGCCTGTTTTTTGCCGTGTCGTTAATTGGCGTACTTAGGTGTGTTTTGTCGCTGTTTGGCCGAAGGGTTTATGAAACCGTTAAGCCAGAAAAGCCTTATTTTTGGGGGGTTTAGAGGGAATCCATACCTTTGGTATGCCTTTGCTATGGATTTGGTACGGCTTTGATAGGGAGAATCGCTTGCCGGTAAAAGTTTTAGGGTAGGGAATGAGGCGTTTGATTTTGAGGTGGTGTGAACATTGCCGGAATTGATGGAGAATTTTAGTTATAGCAAGATTTCTTTCGGTGGCAAAAAATTAAAAATGGCGTAACCCGGTTTTTCTGCCAATTAATGATTGTAAATCGCGAAAAATAAGATTGACCAGAAAATTACCAGGAAGGCTATTTCATCGACACCTAATGTGGTACGCAGCTTAAAATTTACCTGCTCCTTTAAGTACACAAAATTCATCATTTTGTGGGCTGGGATAAATAGTAGGAAAGAGAATATAGCCGGGGGTATCATGAACTCAAATCCTTCTATTTGGCTGGTTAGAATAAGCACTGTGTAGCAAAAAAAAGAAAGATTGTAAAGGGCCTTTTGTTTGTATCCATATTCTTTGGCTAACTTTTTAAAATCCGAAAAAAGAGTGTAACCTGTAAATGCAATTAAGAGAGTTTTAAATCCCGGACTTATAGAATATCCTTTTTCATCTTTAAGGTAGCGCCAGTGTTTATAAAACCAGAAGAACAGGTAAACGTTTAAAGACAACAGGCATAGTATAACAAAACGACTGACAGGTTGAAATTCTGATTCACGAGGTTCTGATTCAGAAATGAGTGTTGAGTCTTTGTTTTCGCTCATGGTTAAGTTTTAATTAGAGTTGTTTTTTATAAAACTAAAATTCATCTTTAAACATAAGCTTTGTATAGGCATTCCAGTTTTTAGAAAGTACAGGATGATTCATGGAAGTCTGCCCCATGGAAGGTTCACCGGTAAAATGACAGAATTGTTCCGCGTAATCTGGGTTACCCCAAAAGGCCCAACTTTGGTATGCTTCCTCCGAAAAAGGACGTTCATGATTTAAGGGGATTTTTTTACCGGTACGAATGCAATATCCATCAGGGAATTTTTCTTTGGAAGGCTTCCTGGTTTGAGCACCACGAGAAGCTTCTTTAAATATTTCCTTGCACTGTTCAAGTGTGTCGTTAAAAGCATCGGAATCTTCTTTTTCAGTAAGAAGCACACCTAATTCAATATTGTTGATTTCTGAGTACTCATAAAAGTTCATTGACCCCACAATACATTTGCTTTCGTTGGCATATACCTTCGCATGTAAATTTTCACAATAGTATATTTCCAAGTTTTTGATGTCTCCTAGCTCTTCCATCGTGTTCTCGTATATGAATTTACCATACACAATCTTAATTTTTATTCCTTTGTCAACGGCATTGCGAATTTGACGCAGGAACGATTGGCTAATTCTGAAGGAATAGCTAATTAGGTACACTTCTCCCTTTGACTTTCGGATAATTTCCTCGAGTTGGGCGGCGAGGGATTTGGTGGTGAGGAGTTGGGCCATGTTAGATGAATTAATTGAAATGACTTACTAATATTAGATGCATACCTCAAAACTCGTTGGATTGAATTTAGCTTTGGCAAGTAATTTTTTTCCGGTTAGTTCATAGCAATGTGCCCTAAAAGGACTTAATTGTATGTTGTGAAGCCTGTAGAGTACATACTGATTTTTGTGTTGCGTCAAAAAAGCGCGTTCGTTTATAGAGAAATAGAATGGTTCATCAATGTTTCTTAATGTTGATTTTACTTCGATGTACTTTTCCCGACCATTTTCGTCAAATGAAAGTATATCATATCCGGCACCATCCTTTTTCCTGTGTACTTGCTCTGCTAAATCAATTCTGTTTTGTTTTGTTAGCCTTTCTCTCTCATAAGCTTCTACGTATTCCTCTCCCGCATTTCCAAGCTTTTTACTCGTTGAATGTTTTTTAGTCCAGTCAGTATCATATTCTTTAAATTTACGCTCTCGTTTTACATATGATTTTGTTGTTCTAGGAGGATCTACAAAAAGAATCGATGCTGGAGCAGTTGTTGATACCGGGGAATCGTCATTAACAATTTCTACCAGCTCATCGTAGAGCGCGGAGTATTCGTTAATGTAATCCGTAGTAGTTTGTGTTAATCTATCCCAGTCGTAATTTTTGAGTTCACTTACATAGATTCTTTTCTCTTTATATTCCGAGTTTGTAATGTGTTTATCAAATCTATGTTGTGCCGCTTTTGAGAGTCTACCATCCGCAGATTCCCGTCGTAAGCACTCTATCATAAAATATAAATAGCCATCGTTCTCTTCTCCTGAAACGCCTAAAATAAAAAAGACTTTTTTACTCGCGCCTTTTCGGTAAAGTCTTATCCATAAGTAGTCTTTTATTTTGTCTCCATTCCATTGCCACGCACTATCTTTTTTATAAGTAAAATCTTCAATCAGTGATATTTCCGCCCACTTATTTGTTTTTGCTACCAGGGGGCGAAGAAAGACGCCTTTTCGAATATCAGTCGGCTTTTTAGAGTTGTACTTCGATCCTGAAACATTTGAAAAATAGTATAACTCTTCCTCGGTAAAGAAATTCAAGTGTTCTTTGTAGAAGTTTATTTTAAAGCCAAGTGATCTTGCATATTTAAGATATGTGGGAGCTGTTCGAAAAAACTCACTTTCCTCAATTGTTTCTCCTGTCTGTTGAAGAGCTAACTTCGTTGCTGCTTTGAAAGGATATTCTTTATCGTTAATGACAATCCAATGATCGTTATGAATTGAACTGGCAGATATACCATCTTCGTCGATAATTTCGGCAGCTTTTTCATAATGATTTTTCCGAACTTTGTCTAACTTCATTGTGTTCCGGTTTTAATAAATCCCTCACTGTTTGAAAGGTTTTCATGACTTGATTCAAGCCACCCCCTTATCATACAGATGTTTTTGAAACTCGATAAACAGTTCTCTAATTTTCGGAATGCTGCCGAGTTTGTCTGTTGCGTCCGATATGGCCTGATATTTTAGTTCCAGGAGTTGAGGGAGTTTTTCCTGATCTAATTCTTCAACGCCTTCCTCGATGTATTTTCCAAGTACAAAATCAATGAACTCTCTCTGGTTGCTGTCGAGTAAACTGATAACACCACTTTTGGCAGATTCTGCACGGCGTTCCCTTGAAACTGGTTTTCGATGATAGCTGATAAATTCCAATACATCGAACAGATCGGAATTCTCCGCATCAATTACTTTTTGCAGCAAGCTGAGTTCATCTATTCCGAATCCGGCTTCGTTTAATTCGTCCAATAGGGCTTTACGGGTAATGGGACTACTCCAGATTTTTCTGAGTTCTTCTTCGCTTTTAAAGAGCTCAGGCAGTTTGCCGAATAAACTGTCCAGGAATTCCTGTACACTCATGGGTTTACCATCAGGACCAATGAAAGTTGTTGAGATAGCGTGTGTTATTTCATGTTCTTTGCCCGAAGCTAACTTAATCTTTATTTTTTTCTTTTTGTCTCTATCCAGAACAGGTTCTTTGGGCTCCTTTACAGTTTCCGGTTTGTCTGGTTTTGGATAAGGTATTTCCGGTTCTTCAGGTTCGCCGTCCCATTCAGGGTCTTTGAAACGTTCACTGGCATTCACAAAATCATAAATGGTAAAAAAGAATTTTCCGTCAAACAAACGGGTTCCTCGCCCCACTATTTGTTTGAATTCAACAATGCTGTTCACAGGACGAAGCAAAATAATGTTCCGGATATTCCGCGCATCCACTCCGGTGGAGAGTTTTTGCGAGGTGGTTAAAATGGTTGGAATGCTTCTTTCATTATCCTGAAATTCTTTTAAGTAACGTTCCCCCAGCTCACCGTCGTCAGCTGTAACACGCACGCAATACAAAGGATCTTTCGATTTTTTGTATTGGTTGATAAGGTCCCGTATCAGGCCGGCATGCGATTGTGTGGCACAGAATACCAGGGTTTTTTCATTCTGGCTGATTAGGTCCATAAAAATCTTCACACGTTTTTCTTCACGGGCTCTTATTTCAATACTTTTATTGAAGTCTTTTTCTTTATACGTCTTTCCAACTTCCAATTCCTCTTTGCCTTCGATCACGTCATCGTCTGCAGTGTAGGTGTATTCATCGAGTGAGGTTTCTATTTTCTTAACCTTAAAAGGCGTCAAAAAGCCATCATTGATTCCTTCCTTTAAGGAGTAGATGTAAACGGGTTCACCAAAGTATTTGTAGGTGTCCACATTTTCTTTTCTTTTTGGTGTGGCGGTTAAACCGATTTGGACTGCCGGTGAAAAATATTCTAAAATATCTCTCCAGGTGCTCTCGTCATTCGCGCCACCGCGGTGACACTCGTCGATAAAAATAAGATCGAAATAGTCCTTCGGATACTCTCCAAAATAGGTAGTGTCGTTGGGGCCACTCATAAAGGTCTGGAAGATGGTGAAGAAAATGCTGCCATTAGTAGGCACCCGACCTTTCTTTTTTATCTCGTCGGGTTTAACGCGTACCAATACATCTTCGGGAAAAGCAGAAAAATCATTAAAGGCCTGGGTGGCCAGGATATTTCGATCCGCTAAAAATAAGATGCGTGGCCGGCGGGAGCCATCAAACTTTAAATTCCATCGGTTGTGAAACAATTTCCAGGAGATCTGAAAAGCAATATTTGTTTTTCCGGTTCCGGTGGCTAAGGTTAACAAAATACGGTCTTTCTTTTCTGCAATTGCATCCATCGCCCGTTCAACCGCTATTTCCTGATAAAAACGAGGTGGTCGTGTTCCGCCTTTGTCTTCATAGGCTTGATCTACAAATTTTTCTTTCCACTCGTTTTTATCCGGAAAATTCTTTTGGTATAAAACTTCGGGTTCGTGAAAATTATCTTGCAGACCTTCTTTGGCCGAATCTAAATCAACGTAATAAATTTCCTTGCCGTTGGCAGCATAAGCATCTTCTAATTTTAATTTGAGGGCATAGTCTTTGGCCTGCGCGACACCTTCTCCCACTTCCAGTTCATCGCTTTTGGCTTCTACGACAGCTAACTTCCGACCTTTGTACGCTAATAAGTAATCGGCAATAATAGGCTTGGCACGGCCACCGCTGGTTTGAATCTTACCATCGGTAATTCGGAACTCCCGGTGTACTTTCACCTCGGGATTAGCCTTAGTATCCCAACCATTTTCTTTTAGTTGGGGATCTATCAGCTCTGCTCGTGTTTCGGCTTCGTTCATTTTGCTTAAAAAATATCTTTATAAAAGTCAGGCCCTAAGTTTAATTCCCCAGAATCTTCAATCAAGTACTTCCGAATACATCTTTATTCTTACACTTTCCTTCGAGTTTAAATTTAAAATCTGCCTGTAGTCTTTCGCGTTTTCTTTAAAAATACTTTTGTAAATTTTATCGGTAAGCTGGCTGTATTTAAATTTATTTTCGGTAATGTAATAATCCAAAGCATTTGTAAAATCTTTGCGGTAATTATATTCCCTAATCGCGCTTGGCACAAATTCTTCCTCGCGTTGATTAATATACTTTGTACTCCCTCCTATTTTTTTATTGAGTACATCAATGACAATATCCAGCAAAATACTTCGTAATTGCTGCGCTTTATCCGACCCAGTGAGCAACATCCCGATATTTAAAAATGCTTTGTAGGTAAAGACTCCTAATTTGGGGCTTTTGCTCAAACTATCTAACTCAATATCAACATCTTGCTGTATGTTCACGACATTGGTGTCGTGAACATCTGACTTGACCTGATTAACGTATTGATTTACAGCATCTTTGAATCTACGTAACTTCGAATCTGCAAAGAGCTCATAGCCACTCAACTCCAATTCTTCTTTGTGATTTTCCAGTAAGCGGTCTATCGTCCTTACATCCACTTCAAAATAACGAGCCACCTGTTGTTTGGTAAAACGGTATTTGTTTTCAAACATAATACCGTAAAAGCCCACGTTTTTGTAAACTTCCTGAATGGCGAATTTATTATTCAATATATTTTTTCGCTCAACGGATGAATTGGTTAGATCTTTGGTCATGCCATCACTGCTTTGGTAGTTTTTAATTCCCCTGAAAATGCTTTTTGTAAAATGCTTTTCTTTAGTTCATCCAGATCATCTATTTTCTTTTGGTAAATAGCTTCTATTTTTTGCTTTTTATTCTGTAAGGATTCTATTTGAATCACTAATGATTCTTGTTCATCAATCGTAGGGTAAGGCACGCTAATTTTATTAAGCATGGCTTGATTCAATTTAGGTTGAGCCATTCCACTTACATAGTCGTCTATGCGAATCGAATTAATATAAAACTCAATAAACTTCTGAGTAACCGCGTTCTCAAATTTTAAAACATGAGCATGATTATTTACCCACGTTTTTCCTGAAATAGAAAAGGCAATGGGATATGTTCTGGCTAAAAGATTAGCACCGTCTTCCGAAATACAAAGTAAATCTTCGTTAAAAATAAAGTCGGAGACATAATCAACAATTCCGGAAGCGCCATAATAAGGGATTTTTCCGTTTTTCCTTTTGCTTTTGGTTATGGGAACTCTTTTGCTATCTAAATTCTCCGAAATTTGATTTAAAGTTCTTCTTTCCCATAATCTATTCTCAAACACCTCATTCAAATACGATTCAAATAGTTCTTTGGCGTTTTTAAGATTTTGTTCGGCATTGGCTCTGGCTTTATCAATGGCGGCAAAGGCTTGGTCTAAAATGGCGACAATGCGTTTTTGTTCTGGAACTGTGGGGACAGGAATTTGTATCTCCTTGGCCCTATTAATTGTTAAAGTTCCTACAGTTGCGCCAATCGACCCTTCGTGGATCTGACTTATCATTGAATCAGACTTAAATAGATATTCGATAAATTTTGAATCTATATTGGTTATTTTTTCCAACCACAAAACAGACGCGTCTTTAAAATAGAACTTGTCAGTATCTTTAACAATGTAACACTGACCGAGTGTTCCAACTGCGGATATAATGATATCACCCTGTTTGGGCGCACCTTTATCTTTGATAAATTCGTGATAAAGTTCAGCACTAATAAACAATTCATTGTCAACGTATCCTTCCTTAGCAAGTTTAACAACTTCTCTTGCCCTGTAAAAAGGGATACCAGTAGATTTCCAATCTGCTTCGTGAACTCGCTTACTAGACTTTATATTAAAAAGCTGAGCAAGGGTTTTAATTTTCCAACCCGTAGGTAATGCCTTTATGTCGTCTCTCCCGATCATAACAATTCCAAAATAGAATCTAACAAATCTTCGCTTTCCTTATCCAGGGCTTTCATTTCTTTTATAATTTGTTTGGGCTCACGCAGCGTGCGTTCTTCTTTTTTGTTTGGGTTTTTTACGGAGAGGTCATACGTCTCGACTCCGCTCGACGTGACGTTTCCGGTTATGTCAGACACCTTAATAGTCCAGCTGTTGTCGCTGTCTTTTTTACTCGCTTGTAATTTTACAAAGTCCGCCAGGTCATTTTCGTTTAGAGGATTGGTTTTGCCTAAATTTCTATCCAAGTTTAATTGGTAATACCAGATTTTTCGGGTGGGTGCGCCTTTTTCAAAAAACAAGACCACTGTTTTTACCCCCGCACCGGTAAAGGTTCCGCCGGGTAAATCTAAAATGGTGTGTAAGTTACAAGTGTCCAGTAATTGTTTGCGGATGCCTATGCTGGCATTGTCGGTATTACTCAAAAAGGTATTTTTAATCACAATCCCGGCTTTGCCTCCGGCTTTGAGCATTTTTATAAAATGCTGCACAAACAAACTGGCAGTCTCGCTGGTCCGGATGGGGAAGTTCTCCTGTACCTCTGCGCGTTCTTTGCCGCCAAAAGGTGGGTTAGCCAATACCACCGAGTAACGGTTTTTTTCCTGAATGTCGGCAAGGTTTTCACTCAACGTGTTGGTGTGGATAATGTTTGGCGCTTCAATGCCATGCAAAATCATGTTCATGGTGCCGATGATGTAGGCCAGGGATTTTTTTTCCTTGCCAAAAAAGGTTCTGTTTTGCAAGGTGTTAATGTCGGAAGTGCTGAGTGATTTTTTGCTGTTTTTTAAATACTCAAAGGCTTCCACTAAAAATCCTGCCGAGCCGCAAGCGCCATCGTAAATGGTGTCGCCAATCTCTGGCGCAACAACTTTAATGATGGAAGTAATTAAAGGACGTGGGGTGTAGTATTCTCCACCATTACGTCCGGCATTGCCCATGTTTTTGATCTTGTCTTCATACAAATGGCTCATCTCGTGTTTTTCAACAGAGGTACGGAAGCGCAGTTCGTCGATGCGGTTAATTACCTCGCGTAAATTGTAACCACTTTGCAATTTGTTCTTTAACTCAGAAAAAATCTCGCCGATTTTATATTCCAGGGTGTTGGGGGATGGCGCATCTTTTTTAAATTTTTTGAGGTAAGGAAAGAGTTTGTGGTCTACAAAGTCACGCAGGTCGTCGCCAGAATCGGCTTTATGATGATCAATCTTTCCATCCTTTGTTTTAGGCGCTGCCCAGGCATCCCATTTAAATTGTCCTGTAATGAGTTCCTGATATTTTTTTCCTGTCAGTTCGGCTTTTGCTTTGCGGTCTTTCTCTAAATCATCAAGGTATTTTAAAAACAGCACCCAGGAGGTT
>CAZMHW010000015.1:0-19954 GCA_964566105.1 uncultured Akkermansia sp. | reverse complement strand
GAAGAATGGCGTTTGGGGCAGGGCGCTTTTGAGCGCATGAGCCGTAAATACTGGCCGCTGTTGTTTAAAGATTCACGTTATGCCGATCGTTTTCCAATAGGTAAACCTGAAATTTTAAAAGGCTGCAAACAAAGTTTATTAAAAGATTTTTACAGGGACTGGTACCGTCCCGATATTCAGGCCATTGTGGTGGTGGGAGATATTGATCTGGATGCTACTGAAAAACTGGTGAAAGAACAATTTTCAAAAATTCCTTCGGTGAATTCTCCACGTCCGGTGCAATCCTGGCCGGTACCCGATCAAAAAGACTTGCGGGTGAGTGTGGTGAGTGATAAAGAATCTCCTTACAATGTGTTGCAACTCATGTATTTTGACAAAGCGCAAAAAATAAAAAGTTATGGCGATTACCGTGAAAATTTAAAACGTGAACTCTTTAACGGCATGATTTCTGCCCGTTTAAACGAACTGACCAAAAAACCGAATTCGCCCATTATTTATGGCGGTGCGGGTTATTATGGCAGTGTGCGCAATAAAGATGCCTATACCTGTTTCGCGCTTTTCCCCAACGGTAAAGCTGAGCAAGCCCTGGAAGCAGTGGTGACTGAAAACGAGCGTGTAAAACGTTATGGTTTTACGAGCACGGAATTTGAACGCAAGAAAAAACAATTGCTCACTGAATTTGAACAACGTTTTAATGAGCGGGATAAAACAGAATCCAAGTCCCTGGTGTCTGAGTTTGTGAGTTTGTTTCTGGAAGGCGAAGCAGTACCGGGAATTGAAAATGAATTTAATTATGTCAAAAATTTATTGCCCGGCATTAGCCTGGAGGAAGTAAATGTACTGGCCAAACAGTGGATCCACGAAAAAGGCGAGAATGGCATGATCATTTTAATGATGGCTGAAAAAGAAGGCAATAAGATTCCTTCGGATGCCGATCTCAAAAACCTCTTTTTAAAAGCAGAGCAAAATCAGGCCATTACCAAATACGAAGACAAAGTGATTACAAGCCCTCTGATAGAAAAACAACCGGTACCACAAAAAGTGGTTAAAACGGCGGACAAGGGTTATGGGATTACTGAGTGGACACTGGGTAACGGAGCCCGCATCCTTTTAAAACCAACGGATTTTAAAGACGATGAAATATTATTTAACGCCTACAGTTGGGGCGGTACCAATTTGTACAGTGATAAAGATTACCGTTCGGCCGATGCCAGCAATGGCGTGCAGGAAGAAATGGGTTTTGGGAATTTTGACGCCATTGCCCTCGAAAAATATTTGCAGGACAAAACCGCGAGTCTGCATACCGGCGTAGGCGCACTCTCTGAAACCCTCGATGGTAAAAGTGGCAAAAAGGATGTAGAAACCTTGTTGCAACTGGCTTATGCGGCTTTTGTGTTACCACGAAAAGATTCCGCGGCTTTCACTGCCTGGATTGAACAACAGAAGGGATTTTTGCAAAACATGTCTTCCGATCCGCGTTATGTGTTTAACGATTCCATCCGTTACATCATGTCGGGTTACCACCCACGCGCAAAACCGGAAACAGAAGCCACGATCAATGAAATAAAATTGACAAAGGCCTATCAGGTGTATAAAGAACGCTACTCCGATCCGAGTGATTTTGTGTTTACCATCGTAGGGAATTTTAAACCCGATTCTTTAAAACCTTTGGTAGAGAAATACATTGGCGGAATTTCCGCGCCGATGAAACACGAAACCTGCAAAGATCTGAATGCACGTGCCCCAAAGGGCAACATCAGTAAAACATTTAAGAAAGGAAACGAGCCGAGAAGTACAGTGCAACTGATGTGGAACGGGGAAGTGGAATACAGCCGCAAAAACCGTTTTGAAGCCAGGGCTCTGGGCAATTTGCTGAACATTACCCTGCGTGAAAATTTACGTGAAGACAAAGGGGGTGTGTATGGCGTGGGCATTTACCCCCAATTGGAACATTTTCCAAAAGGCACATACAAGTATACCTGCAGTTTTTCCTGCGCGCCCGACAATGTGGAGAAACTGATCAGCGCCGCGAAAGACGAAATTGAAGCAGTGAGAAAGAACGGTTGCAGTGAAATTAATCTGGGAAAAATAAAAGAAACCTTATTAAAAGAACGCGAAGTGCAACTCAAAGACAATGGTTTCTGGCTGAGTTACATCATGAGTGCCGATGTGTACAAAGAACAGTTGAGTGATATTGATCTTTACAACAGCTGGGTAAATGCTTTGACCGGTGAGGATTTTAAGCGACTGGCTAATTTTTATTTTAACGATAAGGAGTACAAACGTTTTGTGTTGAATCCGGAGAAGTAGCCATTACGGATTTAAACCACTAAGGCACGTAGGGCACTTTCTGCCCTTGTTGGTGTTTTCACCAACAAGGGATTGGCATTAATAAAAATAAAACGAACTATGTATTTCAGAACAACAATCTTCCTGTGTATGGCACTCAGCGTAAAAGCTCAGAACGTGTACTCCCCGAAAAGTTTCGACACGGGAATAGGTCTCTTAACGCACATGTATGTGAAATACAAAGACGGTCCGTGCAAATGTTATACGTTTTCGCAAAAAAACACCCATTACAAAGGCGATAGCATTAGCGGCCATTCGGTGTGGCACGAAGCAGTGGAGTTTCCTGATAAATTCCGCATTGATTTCGGAGAAAAAACGGCGGGCAATGGGGTTGTTTTTAAAAACGACAGCGCTTATACATACAAAGCAGGCAGACTGGTAAAACAACGCAGGGATGAAAACACCCTGCTTTTGCTCCTGGGCGGCATGTATTACAGATCCTTTGAGGACGCCCTTCTACGCATTGAAAAAGCGGGATATAACACCCAGATCCTCTCCGGGACACAGTGGAAAAACGAACCCGTTTATGTCATCGGCGCGAGAAACAACGATACGCTTTCGAATCAGATCTGGGTCAGTGAGACCACTTTGCGTGTGGTGCGGATTATTGAAAAATTGAACGCGACGGACAGAATGGACATGCGTTTTGAAGCCCATCAGGATTGGTGCAAAGGATACGTGGAAACAAAAGTCTCGTTCCGCAGAAATGGCAGGCTCGAACAGGTGGAAGAGTATTACGATATTAAAGAGGTAAAAGAATTTCCGGGTAAATGAAGCACTCAACCAACAGTGCGCTGGGGAGCACCAGGATTTTTACCTCGGGTTCAGCAAGTACTGATAGGATAAATCTACATCCTCTCTTGTTTTCTGAAGTACCAATGACCCAATGCATGATTCTTAATGCCAGAAATTGTGTTCAGTCCATTCGCATAAGATGTGTCAAGTACCTGTTTGTATGCGGGCCAGGACTGCTGAGGAGATTAGGCGTGTGTGCTTTCGTTTTGTGTTTTATTTCGCTAACAGGGGCAAACCAGTTTTATCCACCCCTTAAGGACTCGGTTATCAGAAGAGAAAAACAGACCCCCTTTGATCCTTCCGGCAAATACGAAACCGTTGCAATACGCGCCCGGGTATTACGCTGGGTTATTGGTGACAATACAGGGGCGAATATTTTAATTGGAGGCGAACTAGGTTTTTTTAAACGCCACTCTGTTTCCATCGATTTTGTGAGAGCTGTTTCCAACGAGAATCTCGACGCGTATTACAGGAACGATTCTACGATTCGCCCGATCAGAGAAAGGAATAAGACCGGCAGCGAATTTCATTTTGCTTATAATTATCACCTGAGTACCCCGAACTTGCGGGAAAATTTGGGATTGAGTTTTTATACCGGCATTAATTACAGGATCGGTAAATGGAATATGGAATCTGATTCGGCTATGTATGTGAATGATCATACAATAAGCTCTTCCCGAAAGTATTATTCTTTTGGCCCGCAGATAGGCGCCTTGTGGAATATCGGTAAAAGCAAACGCTTTGCGTTAAATTTAAATGTCACCACCTTTTACAATGTAAAAAATGTAACAACCACAGAGCTTGTTGGCAACGAAACTTACACGCAGGCTTCCGTTTTCAAAACCGTGGATTTCAGAGTAGGTTGTAACTTATATTTTTGGCTGAAGTACCGGAAAAAATAAATAGCCTGTCCGCATCTTAAACACAAAGCATTTCCATAAATTAGCATTCACGTAAACCAACATGACCTCACCCGATACACTTCAAACCCCACGTTTAAAACTCAAGGCCGTTACTCCGCTCATAGTCACCGAATTATTTCGTACAAAAACAGACCAGGAAATTGCCGCACAGTTGGCGCTGAGCGAAAAAGGTTTTGAGTATTTAAAATCCATGTGCAAAGGGGGATTAGAAAGTTACAGCAGCTCGTTTTATTATTTTTTACTCTGCGACAAAGAGACTGAAACCGTTCTGGGAGAATGTGGCTATCATAGCTGGAACAAACGTCACGCCAAGGCGGAGATCTTTTACAACCTGCGCAACGATGCGGTGAAACAAAAAGGCTACATGAAAGAAGCCCTGGGCGAGTTGCTGCGTTTTGCGTTTGAGGAATTAAAACTTCACCGGGTGGAGGCCAAGGTCTCCGACACCAACATCCCTTCTGTGAAATTGCTCCAACACTACGGTTTTAAAAAAGAAGGAACGAAAAAGGAAGATTATTTTGTAGATGGAATTTACGAAGACTCTGATTTTTACGCTTTGTTAAAGGCGGAGTGGGAGGAGAGAAAGTAGACAAGGAGTTTCGTCGCAGTTTTTTGTATTTAATTCTCAGCTATGTTTTGTGATTCAGTGGATACCGCCTCAAAACAAAAATTCACTATATTTGATTGGCTATCATAAAACTTAAACCCAAAACCTGTCATCTGGTTTTTAATCCAGGAGTGACACTTAAGTAAAACAATCAAAAACAGATAAAATTAGTCTATGGCATTTGGATTCTCACCAAAATACATTCAGGACATAGCTCTTGAAAACTTAAGTGCGGAACAATTTTTGGTTCTGGCTCTTGAAGCGGCAAAAAAGCTGGAATGGAATGTAGGTTACACCAGCGAAACCGGATTTGTAGCCTATACAAAATTCTCAATGAGCTCGTGGAGTGAAGAAGTGAAGGTGAAGATAGAAGGTAACAAGGCCATCCTGAAAAGCGAATGCACCGGTAATCAGCTCATGGACTGGGGAAAGAATAAAGGAAACATTGAAGCCCTGATCGAGACCTTTCAGGAATTAAAGAAGTCGTTAAGTCCCGAAGAGCTTGATAAAAAATACGCGGAATTAAAACCTAAACTGGTTTCAAAAGATCAGGATGTGTTAAGTCAGCCGCCACCGGCAACCAAAGAAAAGATCACCGGTGTTTTGTCCATCTTCAAACCAACGGAGGGTTATTTTATAACTCCCATTCTCATCAACCTGAATATATTAATTTTTATTGCCATGAGTATTTCGGGCGTAAATGTTTTACTGCCTGATAACGAAAGTCTGATAAACTGGGGCGCGAATTTCAGGCCGGTCACGTTAGAAGGTCAGTGGTGGAGGCTCCTCAGCTGTTGTTTTCTTCACATCGGCATTTTTCATCTTTTACTCAACATGTACGCTTTGTTGTACATTGGTTTACTGTTAGAGCCCTATTTAGGAAAAGTAAAATTTGCGACGGCTTACCTTCTCACCGGAATTCTGGCAAGCACAGCAAGCCTGTACTGGCACGACCTCACTATCAGTGCCGGGGCATCCGGAGCCATATTTGGCATGTATGGCGTTTTTCTTGCCATGCTCTCAACCAACCTCATTGAACAATCGGCGCGCAAAACTTTGCTCACAAGTATTGCCGTGTTTGTTGTGTACAACATCCTTAACGGCTTTAAACCAGACAGTGGGATAGACAATGCCGCCCACATAGGCGGATTGGTAAGCGGACTCCTGATCGGTTATGCCTTGATACCGAGTCTTAAGAAACCGGAAGAACATAAATTACATTCTGTAAGTATTGGTTTGGTATCAGTGCTGGTCCTTGTTTCGTCTTTTGTGGTTTATACGACTATTCCTAACAACATAGGAACTTACGATGCCAAAATGAAAGACTTCTTTTCTATGGAAAGTCTGGCTCTGGAGGTCTTCTCCACGCCGGAAGACACGACAAGAGATAAAATACTCTACAATTTAAAAGACAAAGGCATTTATTACTGGAATGAGAACATTAAACTGTTAGATAGTTTCGAAGAACTCGATCTGCCACTGGAGATCAGAACCAGGAACAGAATTTTAAAAGAGTATTGCGAACTGCGGATCAAAAGTTACGAAGTACTTTACAAAGCTGTTTCAGAAAACACTGAACAGTACAAAGAAGAAATTGAAAATTACAACCGGCAAATTAACGCAAAAATTAAGGAATTGGATGCCGGGCAACAGGGAAATTAAATGTCCGCGAACAAAATAGGAGAGACGTGTCATCTTGTTGAACAGGGTGAGTTACCCACTCATGACACAAGCAGTTTGTAAAAAATGCTTATAAATGTGAATAGGGATGTGAAAAAAACGAATCAGTGGAATGAAAAAAAGACTAACTAAGTCCAACAAAAAAGTAGAACAAATGAAAAAGGGAGTGAGTAGTGTTCTGATTGTTTTCGCGTTTTGTTTTTCAGCCTGTTCCAAACATATACCTGCCGTTTACGAGGTGGTGGGGATGAGTCTGCGTAATTCCAACAATACAGGCCAGAATCCTCAGGATGCCGTAACAGATTCCGTACCCAAAAAGGCGTATGCCATTAAGATGACCCTGGAAGAGGCGATACGTGTAAAAAGAGAGGGCGATGTTCAGGAGAACGGTTTTATAAATGAGGACGAACTGACTGCTTTGACTATCTTTTCACTCGCCAATTTCGACGACTCGCACCCGGCCGGTACACCCCTGAATGCTTATTTTCTGACAGCCCTTAACTCTTCGGCAACTCTTACTGAATTTGTTTCGAAAGGCCAGATCGGTGGGGGCAACTATATGGATCATGAGTATATAGAGAACTGGACAACCGATCAATATCTTTTTCTTATGACACCTCCCGCCCAGCCAGGTGATCAGGCCTTTGTCGTTAAACTTAATTTTTCTGACAGAAGGACTATGAGCGATACTATTCACGTAAAATTATATTAATGAAACAGCACTGCCTCCTTTCGTTTTGTTTCGCATGGCTCACACTGAGCGCAGTGGCCGGGAAAAATTCCGGGGACAAAAAAAGCTATAAAGATTCAACCGGCTACCACAAACTCAATGTGAGTTTCAGCTGGTTTGAGGTGGGTACTTCTGTTCCGTTTAAAGAAAAAAAATTGCGGGAGCTTCCTTATGGAATGAATACTTACCTGTATGGCCCAAAAGGTGGTTTTGCCGGAGGGTATTTTGGAATAGGCTTTCATTACAAAGATCGCTGGGGTATTTCTACTATTTTCAATTTTCAGGAGTATACGGTTGCGGACGGAAATTTTAAAAATTACATCTCTTCCCAGTACCCCAACCATTTTTTATCAACGAGTGTGCAGGCACATACTTACACACTTTACAACATCAATTACCGGCTCAGTTACCGATTTCACAGAGGACGTTTTATTTACGAACCGCAGTTTCAGTTTGGTATGAACGATTGTAACGATTTTAAAACCCATTTTGTTTTAAAAGAAGAGAACAGTAATCAGTTCACGGAATATGACATTCAGATACAAAACAAACGTAAAAACCTGATTTCTTACCGCGCTGCATTGGTAGTGCGCTGGCGGTATTCCCGCTCAGACTGGAAATGGAATTTAGAGCCGGGCCTGCGGGTAGATTTTATGATAATACCCACCAACTTTAAGTACACCATCACGTCAACACCCTACAATGAGCCCGCTACCGTGCACGAGGTCAATGTAAAACAACTGCGCCCTGCAATTACCATTACAGCCGTAATGAGTGTTTTCAGAAAATAAATTAGACTCAGTGTAAGGGAGCATTATCTTTAAAAAAGAATACCAATAGATTTATAGCAGCTAAAAAAAGAAACGACGACGCTTCTTTGAATAATTCAGAAGGACGTGTATATTTATGGTGGTGGTAAAACCCAAAACGTTCGCCAATCTCTCTGATGTATGTTATATAAGAGAATGTTTGTGGCGGGGATAGGGTAGTTACCAGCAATTTATGGCAGACGGAAATACTATAGAATTTGAGCCATTTGTAAAATTCGTTGTTGAATTTCATAATAACTCCATGACCTATGCAAAACTTTTGCGGACAAAGGTTCAAAAAGTTGACACTTTTAGCTCACATGACATTGAATTAATTGAAGAGGCTTTTCTGATTAAACATGTTGCTGAGTGGGAGACATTCATTCAAAACATTTTTGCGTATTGTATAGCCATTGACACCACTGCACTCGGGGACCATTTAGACCTAGACCTTTCTAAAACAATTCGTTTTGACAACGCATATGCGATTCTTAATGGATTAAATTTTTTTACTATTTCAAGTACCGACGAATTGAAAGGTATGGCAAAAAAAATTATTACAGAGAAAAACAACCCTTTCCCAAAGTTTGACAAAAAATTCCTGAATAGAATTGATGAAGTATACACTTTAAGAAATTACATAGCTCATAAAAGCACGCGTTCAAAAAAGCGGTTAGCAAAAATGTATAAGGACAAGTATCAGATTAGTTCGTTTATTACACCTGGTAACTTCTTAAGACAAATTGAGAGTGATGAAAAGTTTGGTGACTGTTTGAGGTCTGACCTTTATTATGGTGCGTTCATGACAATTGCCGTTGACATATGGAAACACCTTGATTCAAAGTCTCATAAATTTGTTTTTGAGGATGATTCAACCGTTGAAGGTTTTGTAAAAGGAGTTGCGAAAATGAACTGGATCTTTGATAAAATCACTGAAGAAAATAAACTTAATCCCATAAAATAAAAAATGAATGACAATAAAGACTATTCCGCAAAGTGTCCAAATTGTAATAAGATTGGCGAATTCATTCCACCACCAGTTACGGATAAAAAGAGAAGAAAATTAATCGTGACCTTTAAGTGTGCGAACAGGCACGTTTTTACTAAAGAATTCGATCTTAAATAAACCGCTGCTAACAGCACGCGTAGTGCCATTTTTTCGAATTAACGCCTAAGTTCATAACTCGGACTTAATAAAAACGGACGCCAGCGTGCGGTCCGTTATGTATACTTTTAAATGACGACTGACACGTACAAACATACTTTCCAAAGAAATCTATCTGACAAAGAAAAGACTCAGATACTCGATCTTGCCAGAGCTTCTTTACTAGATCGGGTTAAAGCAGACTGCTACTTATCCTGGGACGATTTACATTTCATTATCCCGTTTTGGACCAGCAGGCAGAATTTGTTCGCCGGGGTCGACAAGGGTAAATTTACTTTTGATAATGGCAATACGTTGACGTACCAAATATCTCATGTGAAGTCGCTTATTATTGCACTTATTTTTGCATTGACACTTGCAATTGGCTCAGGACAAACAGAAGGAGTTTTATTCGTTTTTGGAATGATTATTGTTTTAAATTGGTTAACAACCAAAGTGAGGCATGGTTTCTTTTTCAAAGACATTGTTTCTACTGCCGACACTATTTTGAATGGAGAGAAATGAAACTGCACGTAACAGCGGTCTTGCTCAATGCCCTTTCATTTTGGAAGTTTACAATCACGCTGGATATTTGTACATTCAGCATACGGACCACAGGTACGAACACCAGTTTACAATCCGTTACTATTCATGCGTCAGTACCACTAAACCACGCAAACTTGCCTTTTCGAACGCTTTTTTTGTAAATTTACACTTCACTTAGCGCTGCTCTCATCAAAGCGAACATTGAACAGACAACTAACAGATAAAATGAAATTAAAACCAATAACACAAAACGAAGACAAAACAAATCAAGCTTATATTTCAGCTGACTGCCAGCAACTATTACAAATGTATGACGATTTTTATCCAAAAATCGGATTCAACATTCCCTGGATCGCTTACTTTGTTGTTAGACAGGATAAAATAGTAGGTTCTTGTAGTTTTGTAGGGCAACCGCAAGAAGGAAAAGTGGAAGTGGCTTATTGGACATTTAAGGAATTTGAGGGGCAAGGCATTGCTTCGTTTGCCTGTAAAGAACTTGTCAGAATCGCAAAACAAACAGACCCGAATGTAACAATTACAGCAAAAACGGCGCCAGAAAAAAACGCTTCAACAAAAATTCTGGAGAACACTCATTTTGTGTTTAGCGGAATTGTGCAAGACGAAGAAATTGGAGACGCCTGGCTTTGGACATATAAAGGAGCGAAAAGTGAAAATTGAAAGTCATACAGTGAACAACACAAAAATTGCCGAAGTTGTCTCGGATACTTACGTCATAAAAACAAGTGAAGACGGCATAGACTTGTTAGGGAGTTTATATTATCAGGACTTTGAGAAGATAATAGTTCGTGAGAAAAATATCACACCCGATTTCTTTAACTTGAAAAACGGAATGGCGGGCGAAATACTTCAAAAGTTTTCCAACTACCGCGTTCGGTTGGCCATCGTTGGCGACTTCACACCCTATTCAAACAAAAGTATAAAAGACTTTATTTACGAAAGCAACAAGAAAGGGCAAATTAACTTTGTAAACACAATGACGGAAGCTTTAAAAGTGCTTTCAGATGACAAATAGAAATGAATAGAACGAACTACTCACACAGGTTTTGTGAGTGGATAGACAGTACACCTTTTCTCTTGATAGCAGATCTGAACGAGACTCTGACATGGACAACGGATTTGTGAATAGTGAATTAGAAATAACCTTCCCAAGTTTTGTTTAAGCATAATAGGCAGACTACGCAGTTGGAAAAATTGTCCATCAGCTGGCAGTAATCATCCATTTTAAAACACTGTGTCCCGGCCCATCTTTGCAGCGTCAATAATGACGTAATTAAAAAAAACAGATGATGGTAAATTTTCAAGTTCCGGGCAGAGGAGAAGTATCTGCAAACAATCAGGAGATTTTTGATACGCTTAAAAAAGGATTAGGCATGGTTCCAAACCTCTATGCGGTGATGGCACTGTCGGAAACAGCTTTGGGTAATTATCTTGCCTTTCAAAATGCAAAAACTTCTTTTTCAAACAAAGAAAAACAAGCGGTTAACTTAGTTGTCAGCCAGGTAAATGAATGCCACTATTGCCAATCGGCACATACATTATTAGGCAAAATGAATGGCCTAAGCGAGGAACAAACCATTGAAATCAGAAAAGGGAACGCTTCATTTGACGCTAAATTAAATGCCTTGGTGGTTCTGGCAAAAGAAATTACAACGAAAAGGGGCTTTGCGTCCGCTGAAACACTGGATGCCTTTATCAATGCCGGTTATACAAAAGCTCAGGCAATTGAGCTGGTATTTTTGGTTGCTGAAAAAACAGCCATGAATTATGTTCATGCCATTACAAAAGTGGAAATTGATTTTCCTTTGGCTAAAGTTATTTAATCACCAAAAGGGCTGCATGTATTTTTTAGTGCAGCCCCTTTAATTTATGTTATTTATGGAAAATAAACGCATGCCGGTTCCGCCGTTTACACTGGAAACAGCCTTACAAAAGGTTCAGGCGGCTGAAGATGCCTGGAATACCAGGGATCCGGAAAAGGTTTGTATGGCTTACACGAGCGATACAGAATGGAGAAATAGAACTGACTTTATTAATGGCAGAGAAGAGGTAAAACAATTTCTTAAACGCAAATGGGAAAAGGAATTGGAATACAAACTCAAAAAAGAACTCTGGGGTTTCCGTGAAAACAGGATGGCAGTCCGTTTTGAGTACGAGTGGCACGACCATACAGGACAATGGTACCGCAGTTATGGCAACGAACTCTGGGAGTTTAACGAAAACGGATACATGAAAAAGCGTTTCGCAAGTATTAATGACCTGGCTATAGAGGAAAGCCAACGAAAACTAAAATAGTATCTTTACGGCATGGCAGAACAAAACGTTTTTACATTGGTAAACCCTCAAAATGGTAACCTGGCTTTTAAGTTATTTTCATTTGAGGACAATAGTTATTTCGATCATATTCAGCGAAACAATTACTATTCACTGATCTGGCTAACCAAAGGCACAGGAAAAGTAAAAGCGGATTTTTCAGAATATGACTTTTCAGAAAACAGTTTGTTCGCCTTTTCGCCCTACCAGCCTTTTATGCTTTCTTCCGGCAAAACAACAAAAGGTACTGCTCTGCAATTTCATCCTGACTTTTTCTGCATACACAAACATCAGGCAGAAGTGGCTTGTAATGGCGTTTTGTTTAACAACATTTACAACCCGCCATTTGTGACCATTGACGAAAGTACGGCTTCGACATTTGACATGGTGATCAACCAAATAAGAACGGAAATGCAGAACCCGGCGCTGGCGCAATACGAATTGTTGATTTCGTATCTGAAAATATTTTTAATTGCAGCCTCGAGATTAAAGACAGAACAAGAACCCAGGGCGCTCAGGGAAGTATCCAAACTCAAAGAACCATTTATACTTCAAAATCTGAAAGATGCCATTGAAAAAGATTTTAGAACCAAACACTCCGCAAGCGACTATGCAAAGGTGTTGAATATTTCGGCGAGTGCATTGGCAAAACTAACGAAGGCACATTTTAATAAAACATTGACGGATTTAATTTCCGAAAGAATCATAATTGAAGCCAAAAGAGAATTGTATTTAAGCAACAAAGCCATTAAAGAAATCGCTTACGAACTGGGTTATCAGGACGAGTATTATTTTAGCCGTTTCTTCAAAACAAACGCGGATATTTCACCACAAATGTACAGGGACACGGTTGGTTTTGGAAGGGCTGGCAGCTAAGTAGACGCAACAAGACCATCCGGAATGAACAACGTGTCAAGGAGGACAGAACGGCGGTAGCAGGCCCTTGCAAACCACCCCAAAATCCATTGGATGTTGTCCATTTGCTGCGACTAAAAAACTTAGGTATCTTTAAAGGAACGATTGTAGCTTGGGAAAAGTGGTCCTTCGAAGATTTACTTCTGTCTGCACAACAAACGTGAAGACGAATAGAGACGACCAATTTCCCCTTAAAATAAATACCGGACAAAAGAGTATGCGAACACTTATTAAATTGACAGTACTACTTTTTTGTGTCTCCACAAGGCTTCAGGCACAGGAACCGGAAGTGGACAGACTTATTCAGAATGAATTTAAAATGACCTTTCCGAGTATTTATTTTAAACACCAGTCGAGCGAGTACGCGACCATGCCTTATACAGCAGATTCCTGTTTTAAACACCTGGCTATGCATTTTAAGGACGAAGTGAGTAGCCTCGTGATGTGGCGCGACAGTGCCGAGACCGAAGAACTCACTCTCAAACGCATCGGAAAAATTAAACGTGCGCTGGCGAAATACGTGGACGCAGAGCCAGACATTCACTCCATGGGAGCACAACAAAAAATTTCCAGAGAAACGATGCGCAAGACGTCTGACAAATTAAACAAGGAGTATTTACTTTCTTTGAACAGCGTCCTGGACCTTTCCAAAACCCGTTTTCCAAAAGACGGACCTACCAGAGCCCTGGCACATGTATTGCGTCCGAAGATCTGGTGTTTTAAATGCTGGAGAAGCGGCTTTCACATGGACAGGAAAAGCAGAGGTCTGCGTAAATTGGAGCGGCAGAGAAAACAGAAGCAAAAAGCGAAATAAAACCCGTCATTCGACCCTAAGAGCTTTTTTTGGTTGGAATCCGTGTTAAACTCTTTCCCAACTGTTTTAAAGAATCTCAGTGATACGGCATGTAGACTTTTCTCAATTTAAAAAGGCGGCAGGGCTTTTGATAATTCACCGAGGAAGCTTACTTTTATGGTACTGGCATGACCCAAACCTTCGCCAATCTCTCAAATGTATGTTAGATAAGAGAATGTTTGTGGCGGGGATAGGGTAGTTAGCGGCAAGTGGCGTAACGACAGACAGACTATGTTAAAAGAATTGACTTTGGTGAACATCATTGAGAGCGGACATACCGAACCTGATATTCCATTCGGGACGCCCGTTCTTTTAATTTATCGCGGAGAAGTCAACGTCGGGGTTTATTCGGAAGATACAGATGGGCAAGGATCAGTTTATACTGACCATCCGACAAATCAAAACGAACTTGACCCAATTGCAACTGAAAGAATTGCGCGGGACAGACCTGAACTATTAAATACCGAAAAAGTATTGTTCGTTACCTGCCCCGACGACATTGCAAGACAAATGAAATGGTGACGATTTTGGTAAACTGACACCTCCACGCCACCAACCACTAACACGGGGCAGTGGCGCCAGCCGGACAATAGTACATGCAACGGCAAGATCATTAAAGTGGCCTGCTTCGCAGAAAGAAATTTATTTTTTGCCGTTGCTCAAAATATTTTAACTTTACGTTGGACATCGGATCTTGTAACAATCGTCAGCATTTGAGGACGGGCCGGCGCCAGCCCCGAATCCGTTAACAGCAATTTGTACCATGAAACATAGACTTATTTTATTTTTTTGTTTGGCATTGTCATATGTTTATTCTCAGGAAAAAATTGAGGAGTTTTCTTATACAAGTGTCGGACGTGGATTTCGGGAGCTTATAATTATCCGTCAGGACAGCACATTTGTAGATCGTAGGACATTAAAAGATACTCTTAGCAAGAGATCGCAAACATCCGCCGATACATGGGTTCGTTTAAATAACTCAATTATGAATTATCATTTATCAGACTTGCAAAATTTACCTAGTCCAACACATCACCGGGCAAATGATGGAGCTATGTATTCTAACATAAAGATCTCGACGTCGAAAAAAATATACGACTGCGGACAGTTTGACAGCCATATGCCGAACGAGAAATTAAAAGAAACTCTCGCTATTTTACTGGAGAATTTAAAGTAACAAACATCTGCTGACGTCAAACCGTCTACCCCTCGGTTCGCCGGCTCTAACGGCGGGCTGACTTAAAGACAAGAGACGGCATCGCGCGAACAAAACAATTCATTTGCTACGCTTTGCGCGGCACATAGTTTTGCATTTGCGTATTTTATTTTAACTTCACGGTGGACACGCGAACGTTTTAGCAAGCGTCGGTTTCTTATATAAATTGGCGGCACCGATTCGTCATTCGTTAGCGGTATTTTACTATGAGTAAACTCTCAAAAATACTATTCTTCTTAGCACCTATTCTGAGTTGGTCTCAGAGTGACACTCTTTTTCTTCAGAAAGTGAAAATTCCGCTGACTAAAACGAGAGCTCATTTCCAGACATTACAGCGAAATAAAGTTATTTTACCTTCCGAATATACACCTTTAAAAAAAGAACTACAGTTCGAATGTTTGCTGGCAACTAGAGAATACGTTTTTGGATGGGATGAATCAGGAAATGAATTTCAAGTGACATTGGCTTCTGATCTTAATTGCTCAAATGACACTGCTATCGAAACTTTCTATAACGTAGCGGACACCATTCAACTTGTTCAGACATCAGAAACGCCTTACATTAAATCAAATGGCAAAAAGATATATCTTTGCTACGCGACAATTTGTAGACTTCGATCGGACACATTAACAAAGGCAAGCTTCGAACAAGATACCCGGGGAATCAATCTTGAATATAAAATGGAGGAAAGAGGCTTTTCGTACAAACAAAACACAATTTACATATTGACGGATATCTACTATCGCAAACAAATGACCACTTTCTTTCTAGACCGGACATTTGTAATTAAAGTAGACAGCCGCTAACAGCAGCTCAGGGGAAAGCGGACATGTTTACAGCAAGAGGAAATTTACGGGAAGTCATACTTAAACTCCCTGGGCAAGCTCGGGACAAGTTCCGCTCAGTGTGACATTTTAGTGTTTGTTTTTGCTCGGTTTATTTTTAACTTCACTTTGGACATCGGGGGCTTTTAACAAACGGCAACATTTGAGACTGAGCGGGTATCAGCCTGAATCCTTTTGTAGTAATTATCGCGGACATTCCGGCCGACAATCAGACCCATAAAATGAGAAAATGCTTTTTTATACTTCTTTTCATTATCAGCGGACAAATGTCCTCCCAAAATTATTCCTACCAGGACTATCGCAATGACCACGCAACATTATTTAGTATTAACAGACACATTCGAAACAATAATGTGGACTCCCTTAAATTTGACCTTTTAAACTATAAAAATAGACTTGGCTTCACCTATTATCAGTGTAAAGCCCTTATTGCTAATCATGACTCGGACGCAAATCAATTAAAGTTTCTCGACTCGGCTTTTATGCGGGGGATGACTCCTCTTTGTATAGCCAAGCACTTAAATAAGTTTGACACAGCAAAAGTATCAGCGTCTTTTAAGAAAAATTATCTTAGATCTTATGATCTACGACTAATAAATGTAGTTGACAGCATTCATTACCAGGACCAAAAATACAGGCAGCAAATGACTTATTGGTATAATAAGCCAGGCGTTTCAAGCGTTGATACTAAAAAAACTGCTGAAGGGCAGCAAAGCTTTAAGTTTAAAGAACAAACAAAGCAACAAGCTCTAGATTCACTTTGGAAACTTCAATCACAGGTAGACAGCACTAATCTGATTAAACTGGCTGAAATCATAGACCAATACGGATGGCCGGGAGCAAAAAAAGTTGGAGATTATTACTGTCAGAGACCAGGCCCTGACGTTACCATGTTTTTTATTCATTTAGGCAACACCCGCCGGGACTACCAGATTAGCACTTTAAAAAAAGTAATTGAATTGTGTAATAAGCAGGAGGATTCATGGCAAAATGCAAGTAGTCTTATTTTCGGGCTTCACACTAAATTTGGAAAGGAATTTTCTGAATTTAGTTTTCTCGAAATTAGAAATAATCAAATAGACAGACAGGAATCATTCTTTAGCGTTTACAATATGTCAGAAATCCTCATTAATTCTATGTCCAAAAGAAAAATTGAAATCAAATGCGCGAAAATAGCTCTATTCGATGACTTAAAACAATTTATGCTATCCATGAATGAAATCATAAAGATTGACGAAAGGGATTTGAAGAGACGAAAGGAACTGGGTATGTTCGGTCCAAAAAAACTCGACCAGGACTCATTCGTATTCATTGAAGCGCCAGACTTGAAAGACAATGTTATTCTATACAAAATAATTAAAGAATAACTGCGCTGCGGCAACTACTAACAAGAGCAGCTAATTGCTATCTCTTGCGGGTTAAGGTTCAAATAAGCCTTCGTGTTTGTGCGCCGGTAGATAAATGTGTAAATTGTACTTCGAAAAAAGCGGCTGGTAATCGTCAAACGCTATGTGAGTACACCGCAGACAAAATACAAAGAAGTAATGATACTATGCCGACAAGTCTAAGTGATCTTATAACTCCTGAAGTATACTTTAAGGAACTGGTAACAGTTTTTCCTGAAATAGTTGAAAAAGTTGAAGGCGAAACCGGGGAGCATTCTAAAATGGAACGCTTTGCTGATTATACAATCATGCAAATAAAAACAAACAATATTCCTGAACTGATGAGATGTTTTGATTACCAAGAGACGAAAATACCTTTATGCCCTGCTTTAGAGAATGTAATGGTTATTTCATATTGTGAATCATTACTGCTAGGCGATGTGGCATCAATAATACAAAACTTTACTGGTTATATGAAGCCCGCGCTATTCAAAATGTACAATGATTATAGAGTCGACTATTTTGACCTAGCAGGAAAGGGTGCTAAAAAGAAATAGCCTGTTGGAGCTGGCAATCTATGACTGCGCCCGAGTACCATTTTTTGCGAGTTAAGGCTCAAATCTTCCTTCGTGTTTGCACTCCGGCAGATAAATGTGTAACTTGGACTTAGCAAAAGGGCGTCAGTGTGCCGTCCGTTAGCAGTAATTTTATTTGACGACACAGTAACATTAAAATATGAACGACAATACAATTGACAGCCTGCGAGAGGCATTAAAACACTCGCCAGACAATACGCCATTAAGACTTTTATTGGCCGATACTTTATTGACTTTGAATAGACTTGAAGAGGCTGAAAAGGAGTATTCAACTCTGCTTAAAATATCAAACGACAATAAGGCTAAAGTTGGGCTTGCTACTGTATTTTTCAAGAAAGGTAGTTATTCAGCATGTAATGTTGTTTTAGAAGAGGTAATTGACAAAGGGACGAATGATGTAAACGTTTTTACACTTTATGCAAAGGGACTTTTAAAAGAAAATTCAATATCCAAAGCAATTGAAGTTTATAAAAGAGCATTAGCAATTGATCCCGGTTGTTTTGACGAAGAACTTGATAGTCAGTTGCGACAAAGAGGCGGTAATGAAGTTACAGGGAAAGAGGAAGAAGTTGACAATCGCTTTTTACAAAAACCAAATGTCAATTTCAGTGATGTGGGTGGAATGGAAGCAGTGAAAAAAGAAATAGAACTAAAAATTATTAAACCGTTACTTCACCCTGAACTTTATAAAGCCTATGGTAAAAAAATAGGCGGTGGAATTTTGCTTTACGGACCACCGGGTTGCGGGAAAACATTTATAGCTAAGGCAACAGCCGGGCAAGTAAAAGCAAAATTTATTAGTGTTAGCCTAAACGACATTTTAGATATGTGGATTGGAAACAGTGAAAAGAATCTGCATGAAATATTTGAATTGGCAAGACAAAATACGCCCTGTGTTTTATTCATTGATGAAATAGACGCCTTGGGTGCGAGTAGGAGCGACATGAAACAGTCAAGCGGTCGACATTTAATAAATCAGTTTTTACAAGAACTTGATGGAATTGACAACACAAACGAAGGAGTTTTAATTATTGGCGCAACGAATACACCATGGAATCTGGACCCAGCGTTCAGGCGGCCGGGAAGATTTGACAGAATAGTATTTGTTCCACCACCGGATGTAACAACAAGGGAGTCAATCCTTAGATTAAAACTTAACAACAAACCAACAGGAACAATCGATTTACAATCCATTGCTAAGAAAGTAGAACACTATTCGGGTGCTGATATCGATGCTATCATTGATATTGCAATTGAGCAAAAACTCGAAGCTTCTTTCGGTGATGGAATTCCGAAACCACTGGAAACAGGTGACTTGTTGACTGCATTAAAAAAACATAAACCAAGCACCCAGGAATGGTTTTCAACGGCAAAGAATTTTGCCCTTTTTGCTAATGATTCCGGGCTGTATGACGATGTTTTAACTTACATGAAAATTAAGAAGTAACATGACGGAAGATACTAGACTATCAAAAGTTGAAATTCTAATTCAGCGGAAAAAGTTCACGGAAGCTGAGAAGATTCTTTCCGACCTACTTAGCGGGGATTCTAATAACATTCATTTTCTAACATTACTTGCAGAGGTATACTTACAACAAGATAAGTTTGAAAATGCAAACAGCATAATTGAAAATGCAATCGGAGTCTCCCCCGATTCACATTATCTATTCTATGTAAAATCCCGTATTGCAATTCAACAAAATAATTTAGGTGAAGCCGAGAATTGCATACAACATGCAATTGAATTAAACCCATATGATGCCGACTATTTCGCTCTTTTGGCAAATATCAGGTTGGGTCGAAAGCAGTATAATGAAGCACTTGAAATTGCAAATCGCGCTTTGAAAATTGATGCGGAAAACATTTTGGCGCTAAATACAAGAAGCACTGCATTAAACAAACTGAACAGAAGTAAAGAATCGTTTGAAACTATTGAGGGTGCTTTAAGGGAAGATCCCAACAATGCATATACACATGCTAATTTTGGTTGGGGGCTGCTTGAAAAGGGTGATCATAAAAAAGCCTTGGAACATTTTAAAGAATCGCTAATAAACGACCCCAATTTTGACTATGCTCAGGCAGGAATGCTTGAAGCATTAAAAGCAACAAATCCGGTCTATCGCCTTTTTCTGAAGTATTCTTTTTGGATGGGCAATTTGACTGCTAAATACCAAAGGGGTGTTATTATTGGTTTTTACGTCGGCTTCAGGGGGTTAAAAACGGTTGCCCT
>CAZMHW010000014.1:3294-20290 GCA_964566105.1 uncultured Akkermansia sp. | reverse complement strand
ACAAACATACTACAATAAAGCCCATTTGTCAAGTATTTCAGCGGAAAAAAACGCTCATTCGTCTATAAACAGGCGTTTTTTAACAATTAATGTCGTAAAACGTACTTATAATGGGCTTTTTGAGGCAAAAGGGGGCTGTATTGCCTGTTATAATTGGCGTACAAAAGGGGTGAATTGCCGAAATCCGGAAGTGTCTTTCATGAGAAACTTTCTAACACTTGTTTCGGTTCTGTCTGCTCTGAATCGTATTGGCGTACATCCTTCTGATATCACGGCTTTACAAGCTTCGTTCCGACCGAGAGAATAACAGGGTGAATCTATGCATAAAACACATCCACAAAGAACTTTTTTTTCAACAGACGTTCTGAATTATTAAGACACCAGCATCCGGGTGAGATAATATATATATAGTATACCTATAGGAGTGATTTTTTTCGGGAGAGTCTTTACCGAAACAAGTCCGGTAGTTTGAAAGTAGTTGCTTCAAGTCATTTACGAATTTCTTCTGTGTTTCGTAGGGTGATCTTTTTTTTGGAAGTTCCTCTGGCGACAATGCGCACGGTATTTACAATGCGAATTAATCGAAGAGAAATTCTTGCGGTTAAGTTCCTGCGCGGCGCCGTTTTCTCTCTGAGATAATTTGCGATGATGTGTTCCGGAGGTATTTAAAATCACTTTCATCTAAACGAAAAAAATATGTTTGCAGTTCTAAAAATTATTCTAATATTTGCCGCCGTAAAAAAATCGTTTAAACAAAAAATAAAAAGAGCACAAACAAAAAAATGAAAATTTTAAATTTCATTCTCTGCTCAGCCGGAAAAGCCCGGAAATTCAGCTCCTTGAGCAAGAGTGTGTTTTTATCAACAGAAATCCTGTTGTTTGTTTTACCAGCACGTCCTGTTTTTATTATCCGACGTTGATTTAGATTCCCAAATCTTCTTCTTTAAAATTAAGCACGCAGACCTGCGGTTTAATTTCTTTTTTATCAGTTAATCACAAATTTTAGTTGACATGCAGCATTTTAATGTGCAGTTTGCCCATGGGCAACATCTGCACTATGCAGAAATTATCTGCAATGAAATGGAAGCGTCTGCAAAGGCCCGTGGAACGGGTATTGCCAAGCGCAGTCCAGAATACATCCGGCAAAAAATGCTGGAAGGAAAAGCAGTTATAGCCACTACCAGAGAAGGGCAATGGGCGGGATTTTGTTACATCGAGACCTGGAGTCACGGAAATTACGTGGCCAATTCGGGATTGATCGTTTCTCCGCAATTCCGTAAAAGTGGTCTGGCCAAAGAGATCAAGAAAAAAATATTTGAACTCTCGCGAAATAAATACCCGGGAGCAAAAATATTCGGACTTACAACCGGGCTGGCGGTCATGAAGATCAATTCCGATCTGGGGTATGAACCCGTGACCTATTCAGAACTAACACAGGATGAAACTTTCTGGAAGGGTTGCCAGAGTTGTGTGAATCACAGTATTCTCCTGAGCAAGGAGCGTAAGAACTGCCTTTGCACAGCCATGTTATATGATCCTTTGGAAAAGAAAAAAACCAAGTGGTTTGATTCCACCAGCAAAAAGAGAGTCATGGAACGTTTACTAAAAATCAAACAAGGACTGTTCCTCAAAAAATTAAAACTTAAACATCTAAAATCAGAATCTTAACATGGAAACTAACACTGTCGTATTGGCCTTTAGTGGTGGCCTGGATACAAGTTTTTGCGCACTCTACCTTAAAAATGAATTACACCTCAATGTGCACGCCGTGACCATTGACACAGGTGGTTTTACGGACGAAGAAAAAGAACAACTAAAAAAACATGCCCGCAATCTGGGTGTCACCTCTTTTAAGATCATAGACGTAAAAAAATCTTATTATGAAAAAATTATCCGTTTCCTTATATACGGAAACATCCTCAAAAATAATACGTATCCTTTGTCGGTAAGCGCTGAGCGGATCGTGCAGGCATTGGCAATCGCTGAATACGCCGGCCACGTCGGTGCCTCGTCTGTAGCGCACGGTAGCACCGGGGCAGGTAACGACCAGGTACGTTTTGACATGGCCTTTCAGATTCTTAGTCCAGGCTTAAAAATCATAACACCTATCCGTGATTTAAAACTGTCACGTCAGGATGAAATTGATTACCTGAAAAAAAACGGAGTAGAGATGAATTTTGAAAAAGCCCTTTACAGTGTGAACAAAGGCATTTGGGGAAATTCGGTGGGGGGCAAAGAAACGCTCACCTCGCACCTTGCATTGCCTGAAGAAGCCTGGCCTACAGCTCTTTTTAAAAACGGCAGGGAAAAAATTAAATTGACTTTTGAAAAAGGAGAGTTAAAAGCGATTAACGAGGTTCGCTTTGAATCCCCTGTCGATGCCATTGCGGAACTCAATCAACTGGCATCGCCTTATGGAATTGGGCGTGACATTCATGTGGGGGATACCATTATTGGGATAAAAGGCCGCGTGGGTTTTGAAGCGGCTGCTTCTTTGGTCTGTATCAAAGCACATCACGCCCTCGAAAAACATGTGCTCACCAAATGGCAATTGTACTGGAAAGATCAGTTGGCTTTGTGGTACGGCAACTGGCTGCACGAAGGACAGTACATGGATCCTGCCATGCGGGACATGGAAGCTTTTTTTGAAAGCACCCAGCAACAGGTTACCGGGGACGTGTTCGTTACCTTACTCCCTTACAGGTTCATTGTGGAAGGGATTGTTTCTCCGCATGATCTGATGAACGACGCTTTTGGTTCTTACGGCGAGATGAACCGCTCCTTCACCGGCGAAGATGTGAAAGGCTTCACTAAAATTTTCGGAAACCAAAGTGCTATTTACCATCAGGTAAACAAAACCAACACATCTTTAATTCTCGATGGCAATGATTAAGGCGGGTATAATTGGAGCGGCGGGTTACACCGGTGGAGAACTGATCCGTTTGCTGATCCATCATCCGGAAGTGGAATTGGTTCTAGCGCAAAGCGAAAGTCAGGCGGGTAAAAAAGTATCTGATGTGCATCCGGATTTATATGGCGTGTGTGATCTTTCTTTTGAAAAGGACGTGCAAAAAGAAGTGGATGTGGTTTTTCTATGTAAAGGACATGGGGAATCCAAACAATTTCTGGAACAGCAGTCTGTTCATAAGGAGGTACGCGTTATCGACCTGAGCCAGGATTTTCGCCATCCTGCCAACTGTACTTTTGGAAAACGGGAATTTATTTACGGTTTGCCGGAATTGCATAAAGAAAAAATCCAAACCGCGAAGAACATCGCCAATCCAGGGTGCTTTGCTACAGCTATACAACTGGCACTCCTGCCTCTGGCTTCTCAAGGCTTAATAAAATCAGATGTACATGTAAGCGCAACCACAGGTTCCACGGGAGCAGGACAGGCCTTTAGCCCTACTTCACATTTTTCCTGGCGCACGAGTAACCACAGTGCTTATAAGATTTTATCACACCAGCACGAAACAGAAATTTATGCTTCTCTGACTTCTTTACAAACCGGTTTTTCGGACAAGCTGTTTTTTGTACCGCAACGGGGAAGTTTTGCACGGGGCATTCACGCGGTGTGCTACCTCAGTGGTATGAAGGATTTTGAAAGTATAAAAACGCTGTATCAAACTTTTTATGGGAAACAACCCTTTACCCACCTGGTTCCCTTTGAACCGGATGTAAAACAAATAGTTAATACTAATAACTGTTTTGTGTCTCTCCAGGAAGAGAAAGGGCAACTTATTATTGTTTCGGTAATTGACAATCTCCTAAAAGGGGCATCTGGACAAGCAGTTCAGAATATGAATCTGATGTTTGATCTGGAAGAGACCCTGGGTTTAAAACTAAAAGCATCTGCATTTTAATTAAAAAATAACAAAAGAAAATGAAACTATTTGACGTATATCCCTTAAGCCCTATTACACCGGTAAAAGCCGAGGGCAGCTGGTTATGGGACGATAAAAACACGAAGTACCTCGACTTGTATGGCGGACATGCTGTGATTTCGATCGGACACAGTCACCCGCACTATGTAACAAAAATAACAGCGCAATTAAATAAGATCGCGTTTTATTCCAATTCGGTCATTAATCCCCTGCAGGAAGAATTGGCGCTTAAATTGGGAGAGTTGAGCGGCTATCCGGACCATTCTCTTTTTCTTTGCAATTCCGGCGCAGAGGCCAATGAAAATGCGCTGAAACTGGCCTCGTTTTACAATGGCAGAAAAAAAGTAATTGCTTTCCAGGGAAGTTTTCACGGGCGCACTTCACTGGCAGTAGCCGCAACACATGACCCTTCCATACAGGCGGATATCAATGCCACACATGAAGTTATTTTTCTTCCTTTAAATAATGCAGAGGAGTTTTTGGCTAACATGGATACTGCCGTGTGTGCGGTAATCGTAGAAGGTATTCAGGGAGTGGGTGGCATTTGTATTCCGGACGAACAATTTCTACAACTTCTACGAAAAAAATGCGATGAAACCGGAGCGGTATTTATTCTGGACGAGGTGCAATCCGGATATGGCAGATCGGGTAAGTTCTTTGCGCACCAATATGCCGGATTGCAAGCAGATCTGATAACGGTTGCCAAAGGAATGGGAAATGGTTTTCCGGTAGGAGCTGTTTTAATTCACCCGAAATTTAAAAGCAAACACGGCTTGTTGGGCACCACCTTTGGTGGAAACCACCTGGCTTGCGCCGCTGCGATAGCAGTGCTGGATGTCCTTAAAAACGAGGAACTACTAAACGCTGCGGCAGAAAAAGGAAAGCGGTGGATGCAGGAATTAAGAACCATTCCCGGTATAAAAGAACTGCGCGGACGTGGATTGATGATTGGTTTGGAATTTGATTTTCCGATTGCAGAGATCAGGAAAGAACTGGCGCTGGAACATCACATACTGGTGGGAACTGCTTCGAATAAAAATGTCATGCGCTTGCTCCCGGCTTTAACGGTTACCACACAGGAGATGGACGTATTTACCAACGCGCTGAAACATATTTTAAAAACCAGGTTACAAAACTCTTTCTCATGAAACATTTTACAACGGTAAACGATGTCGCACATCCTGAACAACTGGTGCAGGAAGCGCTTCTTCTCAAACGCGAACCTTTGGCTTTTGCGGAATTGGGAAAGGGAAAAACACTGGGGCTTATATTTTTGAATCCGAGTTTAAGAACACGGTTAAGCACGCAGAAAGCAGCACGTATGCTGGGCATGGAAGTAATGGTCATGAACCTGGACAAGGAAGGTTGGGCCATCGAATGGAATGAGGGTGTGATCATGAACGGTTCAACTGTAGAGCACATTAAAGACGCTGCGGCAGTTCTTGGAAATTATTGCGATGTGATTGGGATGCGTTGTTTTCCTTCGTTAGTAGATAAGCAATTGGATTACAGTGAAAAATTATTGGTGCAGCTCATGCGTTATTGCCAGGTGCCGGTCATCAGCCTCGAATCGGCTACCTTGCATCCCTTGCAAAGTCTGGCAGATGCCATTACAATTAAAGAGCAATGGAAAAGTGCTCATCCTCCAAAGGTGGTGATGACCTGGGCGCCTCACATCAAAGCTCTGCCACAAGCTGTTCCCAATTCGTTTGCGGAATGGATGCTTGGATTGAATATGGATCTTACCATCGTGCAACCCGAGGGTTATGAATTATGTGAGGATTACACCCGGGGCGCACAAATGGAATACGATCAGGAAAAAGCTCTGAAGAACGCAGATTTTGTGTACGTTAAAAACTGGTCTTCTTTTCACGATTATGGACAAACGCCGGCGGTAAATACGAACTGGATGCTGGATCTGAAAAAGTACGAACTCACCAATTCAGCGCGAATCCTGCATTGCCTGCCAGTGCGCCGCGATGTGGAATTGAGCAGCAAGCTTATCGATCATCCCCTGAGTCTTATCCAGCAACAGGCAGCCAATAGAGTTTTCTCCGCGCAGGTAGTATTGAAGAAAATCCTGGAAGAAATAAAAGCGGACAAACGCATTCAGACTAAAAATCAACTCATTGAAAATTTATGAAAAAAGCAGTTGTTGTAAAAATTGGTGGGAACATCATCGACCACGAAAAGGACTTAATAAAATTCCTGAAAGTTTTTTCAAAAATAAAAGGTCCTAAACTACTGGTACACGGTGGAGGTAAACTGGCTACTCAGCTGTGCACTAAACTGGACATTGAAACAAAAATGATCGAAGGCAGACGAGTTACCGATGCAGATACCTTAAAAGTAACCACCATGGTGTACGCGGGGTGGATCAATAAATTTATCACTGCCCGGTTAAATGCCCTGGGGTGTTTGAGTATCGGACTTTCCGGAGCAGATGTAAATTTGATCCCTTCAGAAAAAAGAAAAGTAAAACAGATAGATTATGGATTTGTGGGCGATGTATCAGCCAATAAAATAAATTCGGATTTCCTCTCGGGTCTCTTAAAGCAGGGTATTTGTCCTGTAATCTCTCCCATTACTGCCACAAAGAAAGGGCAATTGCTCAATACCAATGCCGATACCATCGCTTCCGTTCTGGCGCTTACTTTGTCAGAGAAGTATAAAACAAAACTCATGTATTGTTTTGAAAAGAAAGGGGTAATGCAGGGGGACAAAGTCATCAAAGAATTGACGGCAGCAACTTACAAAGACCTGAAGAACGAAAAAATTATCACAGATGGCATGATTCCCAAACTGGATAATGCTTTTACCTGTCTGGACGGTGGTGTAAAGGAAGTTGTTATTGCGCGTGCTGCTGATCTTAGTCACATAAGTACCTCCCATGTTGGAACACGGATCGTTAAAACTAAAAGATAAGATGGAAACCATTACAAAGGAAGTGCTGCAACTACTGGAAAACTTGATCAGGACACCAAGTTTCAGCGGAGAGGAGGAACAGACCGCGGAAATTCTGGTGGCTTTTTTTGAAGAAAAAAAAATTCCGGTTTCCCGTTTTAAAAATAACGTTTGGGTAAAAAATAAATACTTCGATCCCACTAAAGAAAATCTGCTTCTGAATTCGCATCACGATACTGTGCGTCCCGCTCCAGCTTATACCCGTGATCCTTTTGATGCGCTACAGGAAAATGGTAAACTTTTTGGCCTGGGAAGCAACGATGCCGGGGCATCCCTGGTGTCGCTTTTAGCCTGTTTCCTGTTTTTTTATGAATTGCCGGAACTAAAATACAACCTCATTTTTGCGGCCAGCGCGGAAGAGGAAAATTCGGGACCCAATGGCATGTGTGCTTTGTTACCGGACTTAGGGAAAATAAATGCAGCCATTGTGGGAGAACCTACGGGTATGAATCTGGCTGTAGCAGAAAGAGGTTTAGTGGTGTTGGATTGTGAAGCTTCCGGAAAGTCTGGTCATGCTGCGAGAGAAGAAGGAATCAATGCCATCTATCTGGCCTTGCAGGATATTGAGAAAATCAGAAATCATTCCTTCGAAAAAGTTTCAGAATTTCTTGGACCGGTAAAAATGACGGTAACGAGCATCGAGACCCCGAATAGAGCACACAACGTTGTTCCCGACAGCTGTCGTTTTGTGGTGGATGTGCGGGTGAATGAGTTGTATTCCCTGGAAGAAATAGTGGAGGAGATAAAAAAACTTATTCAGTCGGAAGTGCGGCCGCGGAGTCTGAGATTGCGCGCTACGAGTATTTCAGCTGAACATCCGCTGGTAAAAGCAGGTCTGAACCTGGGAAAAAAAATGTATGGTTCGCCAACAAGCAGCGACAAAGCTTTAATGCCTTTTCCCGTGTTAAAAATGGGACCGGGAGAAAGCAGCCGGAGTCACACCGCGGATGAATATGTATATGTAAAAGAGATCGAAGAGGGAATAGCGACCTATATTGATTTATTAAAAGAAATAGTTTAAAGATCTGTCAAATGAAAAATACAAAAACAAAATTGTGGCAAAAGGAGAATAAAACGGATTCACTGATTGAAAAATTTACGGTGGGAAGTGATCCGCAGTGGGATCTGTTTTTGGCACCATTCGATGTGCTTGCTTCCCGGGCACATGCTAAAATGCTGGCAAAAGTAGGTTTGTTAAACGCTGAGGAGCTTGGACTTTTATTACAGGGTTTGGATGAAATTACACTGCTACTTGAGAAGGGAGAATTTACAATAGACGAAGGGGTGGAGGACATTCACTCGCAGATTGAATTTTATTTGACTCAGAACTACGGAGAAGTCGGTAAAAAAATTCACACAGCACGCTCACGAAACGATCAGGTGCTTACAGCCATTAAACTTTATCTGAAAAACGAATTAACGGTACTTGAACAGAAGTGTCAGGATTTAAAAATGCTTTATTTTAGTTTGGTGGAAAAGCACAAAGGACAACTTCTACCAGGGTATACGCATTTTCAAATTGCCATGCCATCTTCCTTCGACATGTGGTTGGGCGCTTACGGCGAGAGTCTGGAAGACGATCTGGAATTGCTGAAAGCCGCTTACCGCATTTGTGACAAAAATCCATTGGGGAGTGCGGCGGGTTACGGTTCTTCTTTTCCGATTGACAGAAACTTCACCACGGAAGAGATGGGTTTCGCGGCGCTTAACCGCAGTTCGGTGTACGCGCAAATGACACGGGGTAAGAGTGAAAAAGTGGTAGCTTATGCCCTGTCATCTATTGCTCACACGCTGTCCCGCTTTTCATACGACGTCTGTCTTTACCTTTGCCAGAATTTTGGATTTATCAGCTTTCCGGAGGAATTAACCACGGGAAGCAGCATCATGCCGCATAAAAAAAATCCGGATGTCTTTGAATTGTTAAGGGCAAAATGCAACGTCATCCAGGCTTTGCCGAACCAGCTCACCTTGCTTACAAATAACCTGCCAAGTGGTTATCACCGCGACATGCAACTTACGAAGGAGCTTTTATTTCCGGCTATGGAGGAGCTCAAGGAATGTCTGGATGTGCTTTCGCATGTTCTTCCCGCCATGGAAGTGAAACCTGAAGTTATTCTGGAAGAAAAGTACAAATATTTGTTTAGTGTGGAAGAAGTTAATATATTAGTTCGCTCGGGAATTCCCTTCAGAGAGGCGTATCAGTTGATCGCAAAAAGAATTGCCTCAGGTGAATTTGAGCCCGATAAAAAAATGGTGCATACGCACATCGGAAGCATTGGTAACTTTTAGAATAACATCAGTTGAATTCAGATAAACATAGCAGTCAGTATAAATTCGATCTCATTCTTATTATTGACGATCATCTGGTAGATGTTTTTATCACCTCGAAGGTTATTCAAAATAGTGGGCTTGCTAAAAAAATACTGGAATACAATTCACCTTTTATGGCCCTCGACTATCTGAGGAAAAATGAAAATGAACTCGAGTGGATCCCGGATCTGCTCATGCTGGATATTAATATGCCACTGGTGGACGGATTTCGTTTTCTGGATGAGTTTGCCGGGCTCGGTGAAAATGTCAAAAAGAAAACCAAGATTGTGTTTCTCTCCTCCAGCGTTAATCCGGAAGAAATTGAACGGGCTCAGAAAAATCAATACGTGGTAAAATTTATCAGCAAACCGCTGAACAGTGAAAAATTAAGAAAACTTCTGGAATAGAGTTTTAGCACTGATAGATCCTCAGAGTTTTTTTAAAAAACCACATGCTCCTTTTTAAGGTCTTACTTCTCACCTATAAATTCATACCCTGCATCCCACACTTAGCGCATGGTGCTCAACATCACACGGTCAAACATCCGGTCAGAAAGAATTTTTCTGAAAAAGAGAATGATCTTTGCGCCACCACCGGTCGCATAACGGGTCTTAGGCCTGTTTGACAGTACGGCTTTCGTAATGGTTTTGGCTACCACAGCCGGTTGAGATCCCCGTTTGTCAGCAGTTTCCATCATTTTGAAATGTTTTTGCGCGAGATTTTTGTAGGCTGTGTTTCCGGAGACTTTTAGCAGATTGTCACGGGAAATGGAGTTCCATTCGGTGATGATAGCTCCCGGTTCAATAATTACTACATCGATGCCAAACTGTTTTAATTCCATACGCAGGCAGTCGCTCAGCCCTTCTACGGCGTATTTTGTGGCATGGTACCAGGCACCGTGCGGCTCTCCGAATTTACCACCCATGGAAGAAATGTTAACGATCTTGCCGGACTTTTGCTCGCGCATGTGAGGCAATACCAACTGAATGAGGCGGGCCAGGCCAAAAATGTTTACATCGAACTGGTACCTGGCTTCAGAAAGAGGCACGTCTTCAATAGCACCGTAAGAACCGTAACCGGCGTTGTTCACCAACACGTCGATGTGTTTTTCCCGCTGCATAATTTCTGCCACGCCTTTTGTCATAGATTCTTCGTCTGTTACGTCCATTTCCAGCAAATGAACACCGGCTGCTTTCAGGTCCTGCATTTTATCGAGACGTCTCGCCGCACCATAAACGGAATAATTTTCCTTTACCAGCATTTTTGCTGTTTCTTTTCCAATACCCGAAGAGGCACCTGTTATTAAAACTACTTTTTTCATGTTGTTGTGTTTTGTGTGAGATGGAGTTCTCACCTTATTAATATTAAATTTTTAAATGCTGATCATCTTCCAGAGCAGTTCTCCTGACGCGTCAACAATCTTTTTTTGTTTTGCGCCTTTGATCTGATTGCCGCTCAAATATTGGTAGGTACCGTAAATGTGGCTATTGATGATGTTATAAATCAGGTCGGGTGACAAGTTCTGCAGTGCTTTTATTTTGATGCCATGTTGAATCATGTCCAGGTGTGGTTTTGCCTGTTTTTTAATTTCTGCCGGAGAGATCATCACCATAAAAGGAGAAGTATGAAACTGCTGGAGAAAATAAAACTCCTGTGGATTGGCCATGGCCCAGGTAAGCGTATTCTCGTGAATTTTGCGGAAGGTTTCTTTAAATGTTTTTTCCTTACCGGTATTGCCGTACATAAAGGCACCCAGACGCTGTTTAATGTCTGTGTACAAAGCCAGGATCAGATCATCCTTGGTTTTGTAATAATGAAACAAGGTGCCGTTGGCCACGCCTGCTTCCTGCGCAATCTTGCTCGTAGGCGTACCGTGGAATCCAAATTCCACAAACAATTTTAAAGCTGCACTCAGGATGCTTTGTTCTTTATCTGTCATATTAGATTGACTAATCACTCTACAAAGGTAATTGCTTTTTACATACCAAAGCCGGGGGACGCATAAAAAAATGTTAAAAACCCGGATGAACCTGTTTTAAAGGGATTTTCAAAAAACAGGAGGGGGGTTAAGGGATTTGCAGTCTTGGATAAATCAATCCTCCTTAAAAAACAGTGCTTCTAAATTCCTGCTTTCTTCTTCCGTGAACATCTCGGAGCGGATGATAAAACGCTTGCCGGTTGGGATTTCAATGGAAAAGCTGGAACCTATGCCTTTTACCACATCTAGAGTGAGTTTGGTGTGTTGCCAATATTCGAACTGATCTTTGCTCATCCAGAATTCAATGTCGCCATCAACACGACCGATTCCAACGTCGCTGTAACCGGTAATAAAATCGCCTTTTACAAAACACATGGGAGAAGAGCCGTCGCAACAGCCGCCACTTTGGTGAAACATCAGTGGGCCAAATTCTTTTTTAAGGGAATGAATTAGCTGAAGCGCGGCTTCGCTCGCCTGAATGCGTTTGACTTTTTCCATGGGATAAAAATTTAAAACGGGCTTGTTTAAGATTGGCAGAGACCTTTCAGGTCTGTCCGCTTAATAAACAAGCCCGTCTGTGCTTAACTATTAAAAGAAACCTAATTTATTTTTGCTGTAGGAAATCAGCATGTTTTTAGTCTGACGGTAATGGCCTAACATCATTTTGTGAGTCTCGCGGCCAAAACCTGATTTTTTATATCCTCCAAAAGGCGCGTGAGCAGGGTAGGCGTGGTAACAGTTTACCCACACACGTCCCGCCTGAATGGCACGCGGTACCTGATACAATTCATGTGCATCTCTGGTCCAAACGCCGGCGCCAAGACCGTATAAGGTGTCGTTAGCGATTGCCAAAGCTTCTTCGGTGGTTTTAAAAGTGGTCACACATACTACCGGTCCAAAAATTTCTTCCTGGAACACACGCATTTTATTGTGACCTTTTAAGATGGTTGGTTGAATGTAATAACCACCACCTAAGTCATCCGGCAATTTATTGGCACCACCGCCGCACAATACTTCTGCGCCTTCTTCTTTACCTATTTTAATATAAGATAAGATTTTTTCGTACTGATCGTTGGAAGCCTGAGCGCCCATCATCACCGTTCCATCCAGAGGATTCCCGGTTTTAATGGCCTTGGTGCGTTCAATCACACGGCTCATAAATTTGTCGTAAATACTTTCGTGTACCAGAATACGCGAAGGACAGGTACATACTTCTCCCTGGTTGAGGGCGAACATCACCGCCCCTTCAACAGCTTTGTCAAAAAACGCGTCGTCTTCAGCGGCTACGGAAGGGAAGAAAATGTTTGGTGATTTTCCTCCCAGTTCCATGGTAACCGGAATTAAATTTTCAGACGCGTACTGCATGATCAAACGTCCGGTAGTCGTTTCACCCGTAAAGGCTACTTTACTTACACGGGAGGAAGTGGCCAGGGGTTTACCCGCTTCAGGACCAAAGCCGGTGACTACATTGAGCACACCGGCAGGAACGATGTCTGCGATCAGTTCCATTAAAACCATAAGTGACGTTGGTGTTTGTTCAGCCGGTTTTACCACGGTGCAGCAACCTGCAGCCAGGGCCGGAGCAATTTTCCAACAAGCCATTAATAAAGGGAAATTCCAGGGAATGATCTGACCTACAACACCCAAAGGCTCGTGTAAATTAATACTCACGGTTGTTTCGTCGTGTTCGGAGATGGTGCCTTCTTCCGCGCGCAGAACCCCAGCAAAATAGCGGAAATGATCTATACATAAAGGAAGATCCGCTGCACGGGTTTCACGGATGGCTTTTCCGTTATCAATGGTTTCAATCGTAGCCAGCAGTTCGAGGTTGTCTTCCATGACCTGGGCAATTTTTAATAAAATGCCACTGCGGTAGGAAGCCGCTGATTTGCTCCAGGCTGGAAAAGCGGCATGTGCTGCATCCAGGGCCAGATCAATGTCTTCGGCGGTGGAACGGGCTGCCTGCGTAAACGGTTTTCCGTCAACGGGCGAAATGTTATCAAAATAAGTGCCTTTTACTGGTGGGACAAATTTGCCACCGATAAAATTATCGTACTTGCTTTTAAATTTTGGTTTTTCTGCTAAATTTTTCATGTGTTTGTGTTTATGAAATTAGTTATACCGCAAGGTGGGCAGCGTTTTCTGTAAACTACTGCATTATTATCCCCGGGTATAGCACTAAATTCCCAAACTGATTCCTATCATAATTCCCGGTTGGAAAAAACAAATCCGATTAACTATATTTGATAGTAACATTAAGAAGGTATGTATCAATTAAATGGAATTAATACAACACATGTCGACAAACTCAAAACGGAAGTAGAGCAAAGAACTACCTACGCGCTTAACCGCTGTGAGTTGAATATTTTTGAAACCCATAAAAAGGTAGAAAATATCCGTCTTACTTTTGAAGGCTTTACCATTACTTCCATGTTGAAGGGGAAAAAGATTCTGCACTCCAACGAGAATAAAGGGAGTCTGAATTACCTGCCGGGAGAATCTTTTATCCTTCCCTCACATTCGGAGATGATCATTGATTTCCCGGAGGCCAACTACACCAATCCCACACAATGCACCGCACTGGTGATTGAAAATGCATACCTGCAAAAACAACTGGAATACATCAACGATACCTTTCCCAGGGATAAAGAGTCCGGTGAAAGCTGGAACCTGAACCTGAATCACCTCTGGCTGCAGAACGATGAAACCATTGCGTTGCTGGGAAGTCGCCTGATCCGTATTTTTTCAGGAAACGATCCCTTAAAGGATATTCTGGTGGACATTAAACTGAAGGAACTCGTGCTTTCCATCATGCGTTTGCAGAATTACGGTCTTTTAAATACGGCTGGTACCGGGCACGGTAAGGTAAACGAACGTTTTAAAGCGGTGGTGGAATACATCCGCCGGAACATTACGTCCACCATCAATCCCAGTGAACTGAGCAAAATGGCCTGCATGAGTAAATCTGTTTTTTACAGAACCTTTACCAATGAATTTGGAGTGCCTCCCAGCAAGATGATCCTGGCTGAAAAGATTAAACACGCCAAGACCCTGATGGCGAATGACAATATTAAAATAAAAGAAATTTGTTTTGCCCTTGGATTTTCTGATCCAAATTATTTTTCGCGTGCGTTTAAAAAAGTGGAGGGGATTACTCCCGGGGAATACCTGTTGAAAGTAAAAAGCGGCAGGGCGGATTAAACGGCTTCCGTTGAATTCAGCCTTTTATTTTAAAATTTCGCCTTACTTTTTCTTGACAAAATCCTTCGACTCACGCTCAGGATAAAATCCAGCAAAAGTCAAGGCTTCATAGAATTTTTCAAAAATCTACGGGACTTTTAAGCTGAACGCTTTGATCATTTCCCGTCCAGTAAATATTTTCGTGTGCCGGGAAAGCAAATCGTTCACACACAGCTACCCACAAGCTCTCGCGCGCTTTCGCGAAAAGCCAGGCGACCACCACTACTCAAAATGTTAGGAGCTTTTCCCGAACTCCTTTTAAAAGTCCCTTGATTTTCAAAAAAAATTCTATAAGGCCGAAAGCGTTGATGTGGGGGAGGGCAGTAGCATTTGTTTTTTTACGGATCTTATTTAAGAAATGTTAAGTTATAAGTGGAAGGTGAAAAAATGGACTTTGTTCTGCAATTCTTGGACCTGATTTAATGTTGTTTGGAATAATGTTAACTTCGGATAAATTTGTCCGGTATTAATTTCTTTTGTAATTTTGTAGGTAGAGACCGACTATGTTTTCAAAAGCCTGCGAATATGCCATACGTGCCACCATTTATGTTGCTGAAAAATCGAACCTGGGAATTCGTTCGGGACTGAAGGAGATTTCTGAGAAGATTGATTCGCCGGAGGCCTTTACTGCCAAGATTTTGCAGCAATTGGTAAAAAACGGGATCATTGATTCGGTTAAAGGTCCGAGTGGGGGATTTACGATGGAAGCAGAACGGATGGATAAAATTAAACTGAGTCACATTGTTCACGCCATTGATGGAGAAAATGTATTCAGGGGCTGTGGGCTGGGTTTGTCGGAGTGCTCTGAAAAGTATCCTTGTCCCGCGCATAATAAATTTAAAAAGGTGCGTGAAGAATTACGGCGGATGCTGGAAAGTACAAGTGTACACGAACTGACGCTGGGCCTGAAAAAGGGTCTGACATTTTTGAAGCGCTAAAAATTTTTTACATTAATAAAGGATAAAAAGGTCTTTATATACTTTAATAAACAGAACCATGAAAACAAAACACGCGAGCATTGCTATGAGCACTGCACATTCAAAAACAGAAGCACCGGGCATTGATACCTGGTTTAACAGACAAGCGCTTAATTTTGAAAAAGCCAGGTTTGGCTGGATGGCCTTGTACATTATTATTCAAAGTTGTCTGGGATCAATAGCCTGTATGTATATTTCGCAGACAGAGGCCAGTGATGTCATGCTCATTACCTGTGCCGTAGTAACCATGGCGAGCAACGCGGTGTTTATCGCACAGAGTCCTGCGAAATGGTGCCTGGCTTCTTTTTATCTGAGCCTTGTTGTGAACACGGCATTTATTTTAATGTGTTTATGATCCGGTCACCATTCTATTTAAACGATAACGTATGAGTAAAGAAATTGTCAGTCTGGAGGATATCAAAAAACTGGTAGATACATTTTATGTAAAAGTGCGGTAAGACGATCTGCTGGCAGGGATTTTTGACAGCAGAATAAGCGACCGCTGGCCTCAGCATCTGGAGAAGATGTACCGTTTCTGGCAAACGGTGTTGCTTGACGAGCATACCTACCATGGATCGCCTTTTCCCGTGCACGCGCACCTGCCGGTAAACCTGGAACATTTTGAACGGTGGATCAGTTTGTTTTATGAAACCGTGGATTCTTTGTTTGAAGGGGAGAAAGCAAAAGAAGCCAAGTGGCGGGGTGAGAAAATGGCGGAAATGTTTCATCACAAGATTGAATATTTTAAAGAGCATCCTGAAAAGTCTCCGTTTTGAGCCTTACTCTGAAATACCAGGTCTTAATTGCTTCCACTTACTTATGGATTGGTTTTGTGTGCTCCATCAGTTTTATGGAAGCCTGGCTAAAATTCCGGGCCCCGGGAGTCACTCTTCCCGTTGAGCTTGGAATTGGACGCCTGGTGTTTAACGCTTTAAATAAAATGGAGTGGGGTTTTGCCCTGGTAATTTTACTCAGCTTGTTTTCGCTGCAGGAAAATCTGTTTCGTGCGATCAACCTGACTTTTTATGTTTCCCTGTTTGTGCTGCTGGTTCAGACGTTCTGGCTGCTTCCTTCTCTTGACACACGAGTTCAGTTGCACCTCGATGGAAAGCCTGTACCTTCCTCTTTTCTCCATTTTTATTTTGTGGGTGCAGAGATTGTGAAAGTGGCCGGTCTTTTTTTATTTGGGAATAAATGGGTATGTCTTCTGTTAAAGAAATAAGAGCGTGGTTCCAAAAAGGGATAAAAATAAAAAACAATTGAATTTAAAAAGTACCTTTAGTTAAGATGGGAGTTTAAACAGGCTTCTTATTTTTTCATCTGACTTAACTTCGTCAGGTATTTTTGTTACTAAACTTAAAACGTTATGAGTACAGCTTTAAAACGGGATGCGGCATTAATACCTTTGAGCCGCGAACACCATGAAGGTTTATTGTTATGCTGGATCATCGGCACTGGTCTTAAAAAGGGAGTAGAACTGTCGCGGATCAAAGCCTACACGGACTGGTTTTTTGAACACAAACTCGCACCGCATTTTGAAGAGGAAGAGAAATTTATTTTTCCTTTGCTCGGAAATGAAGATGAACTGATCCAACGCGCGCTGGAAGATCACAAACGATTACGCACCTTGTTTAACGACACGG
>CAZMHW010000014.1:0-3284 GCA_964566105.1 uncultured Akkermansia sp. | reverse complement strand
CGATGAGGAACTCGAGAAACACATCCGTTTTGAAGAGCGTGTGTTGTTCGGTGAGATTCAGAAACGTGTCCCCAAAGAAACGTTGGAGCTTGCAGGAAAAAGTCTTCCTGAGAACAAAGTCGTTCAGAACTGGAAAGATGAGTTTTGGCTCAACAAAGTCTGAGGACCTTAAACTTAGATCAGGCCTCTGGTTTTTATTTCGAGGTATTTATTGAGGGTATTGATGGTGAGTTGCTCCGGACTGGTGTACACCGAGAGTATCCCGTATTGAGTTAACTCTTTTGTAATTTGCCTTTTTTCATAGTCAAATTTCTGGGCAATGGTTTGTTCGTAAATGCCAAAAGTGTTTCTGGGTTTTTCGGCTAACAGATTTTTCAATTCGGTGTTTTCAAAAAACACGACTACCAGCAAATGCTGACTGGCCAGTTTGCGCAGGTATTTAAGCTGACGTTTTAATCCATTGAGGGTTTCGAAATTGGTGTAGAGCATTAATAAACTCCGCTGCGTAATTTTACTCCGCACGTGCATGAGTAAATTTTCGTAATTGCTTTCTTCAAAATTTGTTTTGGCATTGTAGAGCGTTTCCTGTAAACGCAACAGTTGATTTCCTTTGCGATCGGGCGCTACGTTAAACAGGGGTTTTTCGGCAAAACCAATTAGTCCGGGTTTATCCTGTTTGATCCAGGCTACGTGACCAATAACGAGGCTGGAGTTGATGGCGTAATCCAGCAAACTTAAACCCTCAAAGGGCATTTTCATAACACGTCCCATGTCCACAATACAATATACCTGCTGGGCACGTTCGTCCCGGTAATGGTTCAGCATTAACTGACTTTTACGCGCAGTTGCTTTCCAATTAATTTTCCTTACATCGTCACCACGCACGTATTCTTTAATCTGTTCGAACTCCGTGCTGTGTCCAACCCGCCGTATTTTTTTTACACCGGTGTCGGTCAAACGGTTGCTGATGGCGAGTAGTTCAAATTGTTTTAACTGAATAAAAGAAGGATAACAGGCAATCATTTCCTGTTCCGACGAACGCAGATGTCTTTCAACTAAACCAATGCCGGAGCACACAAAGAGATTCGTTATTCCAAAGTGATATTCTCCACGTTCGAGCGGGCGTAACTGGTAACTGAATTTTTTGGAAGCACCTGCCTCCAGATCTGTTTTGATCATAAAATCCCGTACCTGGAATTGTTCGGGTAATTCGTCTACGATCTTTAATTTGATTTTAAACGCGTAAAAGGAGTTTACCTGAAGTTCAATCTCATTGATATCGCCGTTACTCAGGCGCAGGTATTTGGCCCTGCGTTGCGATACAATGGGTTCCGGGTTCCGGAAAAGAAGCCAGGCGTCGACAATGGAAATAATTACAAGCAGAAAAAACAAAACGCTCGTAAAATCATATAAAACAGGAAAGAGGAAGGAGAGAACGAAAAGAAGGATCAGCGCGAACACGGCCCGGTAAAACCAGGCGGTGAAACGCAAACGTTTAATTATTCCGAAAAAACTTTTGAGCATTTAATGGATCTTAACGCGGAATTTCAATTTTATCAATGATCTGTTGAATAACGGTGTCTACCTGAATTCCTTCCATTTCTTTTTCGGGAGTCAGCATTACTCTGTGACGTAATACCGGGAAACAAACAAACTTAATATCATCCGGTGTTACAAAATCGCGGTTTTCAAGACAGGCATTGGCTTTGGCCGCGGTGAGAATAGCGATGGATGCCCTTGGGGAGGCGCCCAGGTAAAGAGATGGGTTTTTACGGGTAGCGTGAACGATTTGTACAATGTAATTTACCAGGTGATCTTCTACAATGACTTTGCCCACCAGATCTTTTAGTTTCAGGATCTGCGTTTTATCCAGTATTTTTTTAACCTTGGCCAGATCAACGCTGTTGTGATGGTTGTGGTAATTAAACAACATGCGCGATTCGTTTTCCATGGACGGGTAATCAACGTTGAGTTTAAACAAAAACCGATCGAGTTGCGCTTCAGGTAAACGGTAAGTTCCTTCCTGTTCAATCGGATTTTGTGTAGCCAGCACCATAAAAGGTTTGTCCAAAGGATAGGTGTGTCCGTCCACCGTGATCTGTCTTTCTTCCATGGCTTCAAACAAAGCCGATTGGGTTTTAGCAGGTGAGCGGTTTATTTCATCTGTTAGAACAATGTTTGCGAAGAGAGGACCCCTTCTGAATTCAAAATCACTTGTTTTACTGTTAAAGACAGAAGTTCCGAGTATGTCGCTTGGCATCAGGTCGGGTGTAAACTGAATCCGTTTAAACTCCGCATCCAGAGTTTTTGCCAGCAATTTGGCGCTAAGTGTTTTGGCTACCCCGGGCACTCCTTCTATTAACACGTGACCATCGGCCAGCAGAGCCACTAACAGAAGATCAATAAACTTTTCTTGTCCCACCACAATCGCGGTAATTTCTTCTTTTACCTGTTTGGTTTTTTCGGTTAATTCGGTCAGGTCCAGCCTGTTTTCAAATTGATTTTCCATTAGCGTAAACTGTTTTTATTAAAAAGTTCTATTTGTCGGTTAAGTTCGAGTAATTCATATTCTGTTACTTCTTTTGAAGTTTCTAGTCGTTTACAATACATAAAGAGACGCTCTACTTCCTTTTTGTCAATTCCACTCAGCAGACTGATTTCCTGGATCAGTTCTTCGTTCAACTCAAGTGTATTTACATGGAAACGTTTCCGGATACTCTCGTAAAAGTATCTTATTTTTTCCCGGCCAATGTTTTTGTGGTTTTTATCGTTGTAATACACATGACTGATTACATTCACAAATTCCAGGGTGGTATTCTGAAGTGGATTTAGTACAGGAATAGCTCTTTGGCGCCGCCGTCCTTCAAAGATCATGTAGAGGATCAGTGATAACAGCGTTAAGAGGTAGGCCGCATAAAGCGCGTCACTTTCTAAAATAAATTTAATCGGCGAAGATTTGCTCACGTTAAATGTTTTGTAGTATTCGTCCCACACAAGTTCTTTGTTTTGTAACAGGCTCAGCAAGGTATAAGCCACTTCTCTGTTGGGATGACCGGCAACAAAATAATTACTGAATACGTCCGGCATGCTCATCAGGTAAAGTGTACCCTGGCCCACCTGGGTGCGGATTAAACAGGCTTTGTTTTTCTCGACGCAGGCAAGCACTTTAAAACGGGTGCTATCGAAATTTGTAAAATAAGCGGCATTTGCCAGGCGCGGGTACGCGTAAGATTTGCGTTTAAGATTGGACGCAGAAAAACGGATTTCAGTTCCTGGTTTTCGGA
>CAZMHW010000013.1:0-20451 GCA_964566105.1 uncultured Akkermansia sp. | reverse complement strand
ATTATACGCTTTGGAAAACACCTCGGTTTTTGGTTGCAGTGTTACGTACAAACTAAGACCACCAAACAGATAATCCTTGATAAAAGGGGTGTCATTTAACCGATTAAATTCAGAAACCAAGAATAAAAGTTCGCTCTCCTTGTCAATATTTAAAGCCTGCAGAAGGTCTTTATTCTTATAACCAATCGCGGCAATTTCCTTTTCCAGGGACGGGAGTGTGAATTGGAGGACGTCACTCAGTGGAATTTTACTCTTGTAATAGGAATCTATTTTTACCCGGATTTCGGTATGTTGAATCAACCATTTTACCAGATCGTGCGAGAACGTTGAAAGTGTTGTGGTATAAGGCAAACCAGAATCTGCCAGATTTTTTTTGGATTTGGCGGAAGCCTTTTTGAGCGCCTGACTCAAACGCCTGAGTTCCGATTCAGCCAGATGTAAGGTGTTTTGATCTGAAGGGTGAGCAATGATGAAAAGAAGCAGGTTCTGGTAATCGTTCAGGGAATGGTTTAATGGCAGCTTTTGCTTTCCTGATTGTTTAAGAAGAAGGATTTTGTTTTCGTTGCTGGTGGTATCGTATTTGTTGCAAACAGCTTTTAAATGAGTGAGTGTGTTTTTAAAAGTCATTGTATGCTGTGTTTTAATGATTACCTAATGAATTGCCTTCAAACTCATGTCCAGCGCTTTGATATGATGTGTAAGGGCTCCAATGGAGATAAAATCCACTCCACATGCCGCGTACTGTTTGATGTTTTTTTCGGTAATACCACCTGAAGACTCTGTTTCAAATTTCCCAGCGATGAGTTTAATCGCTTCGCGTGTTTGTGCCGGTGTATAATTATCGAGCATGATGCGTTTTACTTTTCCATGCTTCAATACCTTTTTTACGTCATCTAAATCGCGGGTTTCCACTTCAATTTCCAGTTTTTTCTTTTTGGATTTCAAATACGCGTTTGCCGCGTCAATAGCTTCCAAAATTCCACCCGCGAAATCAATGTGATTATCTTTGATCAGGATCATGTCGTAAAGGCCATAACGGTGGTTCGATCCACCGCCGATAACCACAGCCCATTTTTCAAAAAAACGAAAGCCAGGGGTGGTTTTGCGGGTATCAATGACCCGTGTTTTAGTTCCGTTACATAAAGCCTGCAGATAACTGGTTTTAGTGGCAATTCCACTCATGCGCTGCATTACGTTTAGAACGAGTCTTTCGAGGGTAAGCATTTTCTGAGTGCTTCCCTCAATAATAAAAACAATGTCACCCTTTTTTACTTTGGCGCCATCTTTAATAAGTACTTTTATTTTAATGCTTTTGTCTACCAGTTGAATGATTCGCTTGGCCGCTTCCACGCCGGCAATAATACCATCTTCCTTCACCAGCAGGTGCATTTTACCTTTTTGGTTCTTAGAAATGGTAGATAAAGAGGTATGGTCACCATCCCCGACATCCTCCTTCAGGGAGTTCGAAATAAATTGTTTGAAATTAAAATTCTTTTGGTGAAGTTTAATAAAATCAGTCATTATCGTTTTCTATTCGAAATTGAGAAATCAGGTTACGCCTGATTAAGACCGATACACGGAATTTCTCATTGGCTGTTTCAAGTGTGCCTGTAATGTACTGCGAACTGTTGTTGACTGAACTCACATGGACAGAAGTGAAATTTTTCACCGGATGTTTTTCGAAAAAGTATTTTACGTTGGCTTCCGCCTGCGACTTACTTAAAACGTCTTCCTGATTAATAATTTTGATGGAGATCTTCTCGTCAAAATATTTTACGATCTCCGAAGACTTACCTTGTTTAATGGCAGCCACAATTTCATCCGTTACCTCAGCACCGCTGAAAAACAAACTGAAAAAGAGATAAAATATATTGATTAATAGTTTCATTATTTATTCTACAAATTTAATTAATTTTTGCAACTTTATCACATGCGGATCTTATTACTTCAAATTGATAAAACCCAGGACAGTTATCTGGCCGAAGGCATTGAAATATATACCAAACGGCTGAAAAACTATACCCAATTGGAAATAACGACAATTAATGTGCCAAAGGTAGTGAGACAACGCAGTTTTAATGAGCAGAAGAGCGAGGAAGCCAAGCTGATTTTTAACCACATTACTCCCGAAGATCACCTTATTTTGATGGACGACAAGGGAAAAGAGTTTAGTTCTGTGGAGTTCTCCAAATTTATTGCGCAGAAACAAAACGCATCCCTTAAACGTCTGGTTTTCTTAATTGGCGGGCCTTTTGGCTTCGATCCGCGTGTCTACGAGCGGGCTGATTTTAAACTTTCATTTTCAAAAATGACCTTTTCCCATCAAATGATCCGGCTATTTTTTGTGGAGCAATTGTACCGGGCCTACAGCATTTTAAAGGGCGAAAAATACCATCACGAGTAGCTGTTAAAAATTGTGAACCGAAAACCACCGAGGCCAGGACACTATAGCTCTCCCCCTCTAATCAAAAAACATCCAGGTAAGACCAAAACGAAAGGCTCTGTCTGTTTGGTAATACCCTGGCACAAGCGCGTAATTTGGACCAGATAAACCCTGAAGCACATTTTCCAGTTTCAGGAAGAAAGTCACCGGACGGATGCGCGCATTCAGGTAAACATCCACGTAAGGATACAGATCCGTTTTATAAGTATCCTGCAAATAAAACGTTTGCGTAGAAGGCATGTAACTGTAGGCGTAGAATGCATCATAACCCTGCACCTGGGCGCCAATTTGCAACAACAAATTATTCTTGGCGAGACTGCCATTATAGAATAATTTAAAAGTGGCTGTATTCTGAGGAATACGCACAAGAGCAGTGTTGGAAGTGTTTTGATAAAGGTAGTTGAGCCCCACTCCCACATGCTTAAAAAAGATCCTGGTGAAATTGAGATTGAGTCCTGTGTTTTGGATGGAACCAGTGTATTGCTTTGCGCTTGCCTCCTGATCAAAATACAGGTAATTGTTGATCGTCTGATTAAATACAGAAGCGCTGAAATAGCGTCCCAGATGAATGCCAAATTTTAATTGCATCTGTTGAACAGATGTGTAGCCGTTATTAAACCAGTAAAAATGATTACTGATCCAGTTATTGTACATATAATCCGCATTCCGGTTCTCATAGAGCAGATTCAGGAAAAGACTGTATTGCTTTTTTGTATTAAATGTGAACAGTGAATTACTTTCGGCTTTGTAATTTCCTTTGTTACTTCCTTCCACAACGTATTGCAGATTAAACCGTGTTTCAAAACTTCTGTCCTTAGGCTTGAGAGAATCCTTTTTTATCCAGCTATTTCGGAATACCAGATCAGATTGGGCAATGTGGTTCATAAAAACACTGTCTCCATGTTGCCATACCTGATTTAACTCATTTTTATATCCTATCGAAAAACCCAACTTATCGTTTTTTGTCACGAGAGAATACGCTAATTCGTTTGTCAGTTTTTTCACATGTGTACTATCAATCGTTTTAACCGTATCCAGATAGATGTGTTTATAAAAATGATCTATTGGAATACCCACATCTTTGTAGCGATAGGAATTAGTGGAAAATGCTGACTTTAACTGAAGGTAGTGATTTGTACTTTGCGTGGAATCGCCCGGCCGGTTTAATCGTAACCACGGATTTATCATGACTTTAAACTCGCGGTTGTCCCGATTGGCATCTGACAACTTTACCGGAAATAATTGTTTATTAAACAGCAGGCTGGAGTCTGTTAAACGCCCATCTTTTATGCCACCATTTTCCTGGTTTTTATTTCCATTGTTGAGGAGATAAAGATAATAACCTGCCTTTTTACTCTTAGTTGTGTAGTTACTACTCAGGTAAAAATTGTTGGTGTAGGTTTGTTGTTTGAGATAAAATCCTTTGGATGTGTAACGGTTAAAACCAATGGTAAGATTTACCTTATCCTTATACGTGTGGGTAAACAACATTTTAAAGATCTGAAATTCCTTACTTCCGGCAATGCCGTTTAAACTGGCATAAGGCCCCTTGCTGCGGTAATATTTTATCTGCAACTCAGAAAATTTATCATTCTCGAGGGGTGAAGACAAGAGTTTAAATCCTATGTCACTGCTTCCGTATTTAAAGAGGTATGCAGGTGAAGCGAGTCCCATATTTCCCATAAAATTCCGTGGAAAATAATTGCTCACTTCCGTAATGGATGTGTCGGGATACGTATAACGGTAAGCGGAAAGAAGATTGTTTTGTTCGGGTTTACTTTTCAGGTATAGCGGGTCGGTTGAGTAATACACCTGGGCTTTGCCTGAAAAAAAACAGATCAGCCACAGAAATACCACTAGTTTTTTAGAAACTAAAATTGGAAATTCCTTTTTAAAAAGGTGAAACATCAAAGCCCGGTCTTTATGCGTTGAAAAAAGTAAAACTAATAAAATTTTACCTATCTGAATTTAAAGAAATGAAGGGATATGAACGGCAAAGGCCTAATTATTGTTATAATTTCCCGAAAAAATGTTCTTCCACGTCAAAAGTAGATTTTAAGCCCACTTCGTTGTAATCTGTGTTAATCCATTTCTCAGCGATCTGGCGGCCCTTTTCTTTCAATTCCAGGAAAAACTCCCAGGAAATATTCATTTTGCTGCTTTGGCTCAGCTGGCTCAATGCTTCATAACCACTGATGGTATGCACGAATATTTCACGGTTGGTTTTGTTATCTGTTTTGAGAATGCCGTTCCGGATCAGTTCGTTCCGGTAGTGGATCAACTTCATTTCGTTGATGAGACTGCTGTTAAAAGAAATTTCGTTCACACGATCCGCAATATCCCTTGCTGTAGTTGGCACGGAATTGATGTTAATGGAATTAATTTTTATGAGAACAATGTCGCGAATGTTGGTATTTGTAATCAGCGGGGAGATGGGTGGATTACCCATGTAACCACCGTCCCAGTAATATTCCCCGTCAATTTCAACTGCCTGGAATAAAAAAGGCAAACAGGCCGACGCCAAAACCGCGTCTACTGTAATTTCTTTATTGGTGAAAATTTTTGCCCGGTTTGTTTTGACATTTGTGGCACAAATAAACAATTTCTTTTTGTTGTATAAATGTAATTCTTCAAAGTCAATCAGATCGTTCAAAATATCACGCAGCGGATTATAATTAAAAGGATTAAAATTATAAGGCGACATGAACTGGGAGATCGCGTTAAACATCATGTAGCCCGGGCTGTTATGAATATCCCCGTTGCTGTATGCCTTATCAAAAATTCCGGGTTTAAACATAAAGCTCCCGCTCAGGGCTATTTTTTGCCATAATTTTTCCATGAGCTCTTTGGCTTTTTGCGGGCCACCCACATGCAAACCATAAGCACAGGTAACGGCGTTCACAGCTCCTGCGCTGGTGCCACACATGGCTTCCGCTACAATCGCATCTTCTTCCAAAAGTCTGTCCAATACTCCCCAGGTAAACGCTCCGTGAGCGCCTCCACCCTGCAATGCCATACATACCTGTTTCTTTTCTAAATTCATCTGGTCCTGTTTTTTTTGAATCTTCTAAATTTATTGTTTTAATACCCGCTCACTCATTTTTTATTCCAATTATCAACGTATCTCAAATAGTTAAAGATTGTTGAGTTCCTGAGCGGCCGCGTCATTGTCCGGTTGAATTTTCAGACACATTTTATAATCGGCTTTGGCACTTTCTTTGTCCTTGAGCCTCGCATAACAGTAGCCTCTGGCAAAATAAGCCTCCACGTAATTGGGATTAACCTCAATGGCTTTCGTAAATTGTTCCACTGCCTTTTTAGGATCCTTTTTCATTTCAAGATAAATGGCGCCCAGATTGTAATAACAATTGTCACAACTTTTGTCACTTGCCAGAATGGTTTCGTATCCTGCAATCGCTTCATCGGGCTTCCCAAGATCCTGAAATAATTTAGCGCGGGCGTAATGCGCATTTCTGCTTGTTGGATCTACCTTAAGCGCATTGTTATAATACTCGAGGGCCAGCGGATTTTTACGTGCAGCGAACATCACACCCAGATCGTAAAAAGCATCAAAGTACTTGTTATCCTGTTCCACCGCGGTTACCAGGCTGGAAATGGCTCTTCCCGTATCGCCGCTCTCACGGTAAATACTGCCTTTGATGTAATAAGCTTTTGCCAGGTTTTCGTTTAGTTTCAGGGCTTTGTTCACGTAATCAATTCCCTCCTGATAACGTTTTACAAGGAAGTATAACTCCGCCAGTTTTAAAAGAGACTCAATATTATCAGGGAATTTTTTTGCTGTTTTTTCCAAAAGCTCTTTGGAAAGACGGGTATTGTTTTGACTGAAATACACATCAACCAGTGTAAGGTAAAAACCGGCCTGCGTGCTATCCAGCTTAATGGCCCTTTTGGAATCGTTCTCCGCCTCAGGAAGTTGTTGCAATTTGAGGTAAACCTTCGCGCGTTTGTCGTAAAGGGCGGCATCGTCAGGACTATTAAGCAATTCAGCGTTTACCGCTTTTAATTCCGGGGAATTTAATTTAATGCTCAAACTATCGGCCTTTTTATTCAGGGCTTCTGCTTCCACCTCGTCACCATTTTTACAGGAGGTGAGAAACAGTACAAAAAGCGCCGTCAGAGGCATAAGCGCGCGCGCACTCTTTCTAAATTTACAGGTCATTGGCATTGGCGATTAGTTCAGCTACATCCAGTACTTTTGTGCTTCCTTCTTTATTAAAATGTTTTACACCGTCGGTCATCATGGTATTGCAAAAAGGACAACCCACCGCGATCACATCCGGATTCAACGCTAAGGCCTCTTCCGCCCGTTCGTTATTCACTTCTTTGGTTCCTTTTTCAGCTTCTTTAAACATTTGTGCACCACCGGCGCCACAGCATAAACCTTTAGCACGACTCCTTTTCATTTCTACCAGCTCGGCATCCAGTTTCTCGATCACCGCCCGTGGTGCTTCATACACATCGTTAGCGCGTCCCAGATAACAAGGGTCGTGGAAGACAATCTTCTTGCCTTTGTATTCTCCACCCTGCACTTTCAATTTTCCCTGATCAATAAGTTGCTGCACAAGTTGTGTGTGATGGATGACTTCGTAGTTTCCACCAAGCGCGGGGTATTCGTTTTTAAGTGTATTAAAACAATGTGGGCAACCCGTGACGATCTTTTTTACTTCGTAACCATTTAACACAGTAATGTTTTGCATGGCCTGCATCTGAAATAAAAATTCGTTACCCGCGCGTTTGGCAGGATCACCGGTACATCCCTCTTCAGATCCCAGGATAGCAAATTTTATATTGACGTGATTCAAAATCCGTACAATTGCCTTGGTAATTTTTTTGGCTCTGTCGTCAAAGCTTCCGCTGCAACCCACCCAAAAAAGGATCTCGGGGGTTTCCCCCGCGGCAAGCATTTCTGCCATAGTCTTAACATTTAGTGTTGACATATCTTTTAGTTTATTAGTTGGCAGTAGCAGTAGGCAGTTTTATCCCGGAAAACTTCTCCGGGGAGTTCATCATGCTTCCTAACATTTTACCAACCTGTAAATATTCTTCTGTTATAATCTTATGTGTTTCCTCCGTCATATAGCCACAATCTCTGGCAAAATCCAAATGAACCATTGTTTCCGCGCATTCACCATCAGAATCACTCAATTTTGAAATGAAATGCTTTGGATAGATACGTTTCCTGTATCCTTCCGCAATATTTGCACAAACCGAACGTGACGAACGCCTGATTTGATCCGTTAAAGAATATACCTCTTCCTTTGGAAATTTTTTAGACTCTTTAAAAATTTCCATAGCTGCAGAATAAGCTTTTTTGTAAACTATTAAATCTTTGTAACCCTGCTTGCTCATATATTCGTAATTACTTTAACTCTCACGTTGGTTTCACTTCCTTACTGCCTATTGCATCCTGCAGACTGACTACTCGTTTACCCAATTAGCCCTGTCCGCCGGAGAAAACTGCCACGGCGCACCGTTATTTTCAATGTTGGTAAACATGCCGTTGAGTTCTGCCGGACTCTGACTTTGTTCCATCACCAGGTATCTGCGCATCTCAACAATAATGGCTAAGGGATCGATGTTAATCGGACACTCCTGAACACAAGCATTACAAGTATTACAGGCCCATACTTCTTCAGCGGAAACATAGTCCCCTAACAAAGATTTTCCGTCGTCAACAAATACACCCTTATTTTTATCCATGTTGCGACCAACTTCTTCCATGCGGTCACGGGTGTCCATCATGATCTTGCGCGGCGATAATTTTTTTCCCGTCATGTTTTGAGGACAGGAAGAGGTGCATCTTCCGCACTCGGTACAGGAATAAGCATCGAGTAAATTTTTCCAGCCAAGGTCCTGAACATCTTTTACGCCAAAACGTACAGGATTGTTGGGATCTGTTTTTGGTTGATATGCCGGATCAAAATTAGGAGCCACCACATCCGTCACAGCATCCAGGGTGTTGAATTGTCCCTTCGGTTTTAAATTAGAGAAATAGGTGTTTGGAAAAGCCAGTAAGATGTGCAGGTGCTTGGAGTAAGGAAGGTAATTTAAGAACGCGAAAATTCCGATAATGTGCAGCCACCAGCAAAACCGTTCAATAAAAATAAGTGAAGCGTCAGACATGCCGCTCAACGAAGGAGCGAAAAAACTACTGATGGGAAAACTTCCGGCTGCATGGTAATGTTCGTTGCCTCGTGCCTGGAGATTCTGATCCGCGGCATTCATGAGCATCAGAGCCGTCATTAAAATCATTTCGGTAATTAAAATAGCATTGGCGTCTAATCTCGGAAATCCATTTAATTCTGAATTCCAAAAACGTTTTACTTTACCCACATTTCTTCTCAGCCAAAACACCACCACGCCAATAAATACACCAAGCGCCAGGACTTCAAAAAAAGCAATTAAAAAATTATAGAACCCACCCAGAAAACTAAAAGCCCTGTGCGAATGGGTAATCCCGTCAACAAACATTTCGAGCACTTCAATGTTAATGAGCACAAAACCCACGTACACCAGAATGTGCATTACAGCGCTCAGTGGCCTGGTAAGCATTTTACTTTGTCCCAGTGCCACCAATACCATCGTTTTTAAACGTTCCGAACGGTTGTCGGTGATGGGGAAATCTTTTCCGATAAAAATATTTCTCCGGATTTTTTTCGCGTTGATGTAAAAAAAGGCAGAAGAGCCAAGGAAGATCAAGCAGAAAATAATAGAACTGATCATATTATTTTTGAGTTAAGTTAGTGTTATTTTTTTCGTCCGAACAATGAGAAATGCACATATCTCTTTGGATTCTCTTTCAGATCCTTGAGTAATTTATCCAGATCGTCGGCCGATTTATTTAAATTGTTGTACAAGGAATCGTTCTTGGCGAGTTTCCCAATGGTTCCCTGCCCCTGGTTGATCTTAGCCAGCAAATTGTTTAATTCTTTCAGGGTATTATCCGCATTGTTCACAGCGCTTTTTAACTGAGTGTTGGCAAGGCTATCAGAGAGGTTGCTGAAATTATTAAGAATGTTGGTGATCTTTTGTTCGTTCTTATGCAGGTTCCCGGAAATGCCATTGAGGTTGGTAAGAACAGAAGAAATTTTAGGCTTTTCGTTTGCCATAAGATCATCCAGTTTATAGGCTGTTTGTTCGAGGCTCAAAATGGCCTTACGCACACTTTCAAACGACTGGTCAATGTTGGCACGGGTTCTGGTATTTAATACCGAACTTACCACATTCATAACTGTATCGATGCTTCCGATCAGATTTTCTGCCTTGGCCTGCAAAGGCGCCAACTGTTTGTTAAAGGATTCTTTTAAACCTTGTTCGGTCTCGGCAATCAGGGTGTCCCCGTTTTGTACAAAATTGGTTTCTTTGCTAAAAACCACTTCTACAGCCTTGGCTCCCAATAAATCAGCGCTCACGGCCCTGGCTATGGAGTTTTTAGGAATCTGAATATCTTCTGAAAGCAAAAATTTTACAAGCACCTGGTTTTTTCCGTCTTTTTGAATAAGGGACATGGTTTTTACCTGACCAATTTTGTAACCGTTGATTTGTAAAGGACTGGAAGGGATGAGATTATCTATTTTCGGGTACACGGCATACAGATAATATTTGTTGGAGAACATATTGGAGCCCTTTAAAAAACTAACTCCCCAAATAAAAGCACTGATGGCACAAACTACCACTATACCTATTTTGAATTCCTTAGATATCTTCACAAAAAAGTATTACGATTTAACGCCTAAATATAAGTATTTTTATTGAGTAAATTAGCCGCCTTTATGAGTCAGAAATTAAAAAACGAAGAGTTGAACCGCCTGAGCCTGGACGAATTTAAAAGCGCTAAAAAACAGCCCATTGTGCTGGTTCTGGACAATGTGAGAAGTTTAAACAATGTGGGTTCCGCCTTCCGCACCTCCGATGCTTTTTTGATAGAAGAACTTTTGTTATGCGGGGTTACCGGAACACCTCCCAACAAAGAAATTGAGAAGACCGCGCTGGGCGCCACCTCTTCTGTAAAATGGACACATTTTAGCAATACACTGGAAGCCATTACTTACCTGAAAGAAAAAAATTACAAGATTTATTCTGTGGAACAAGCTCAAAACAGTATTCCCTTAAATAAGTTTGAATACACCGCAGAAAAAACCGCGCTTGTTTTTGGAAATGAAGTGTACGGTGTGGAGCAAACCGTTATAGATGCCAGTGACGGGGTCATTGAAATTCCACAAGCAGGCACCAAACACTCCTTTAATATTTCGGTGAGTGTGGGTATAGTGTTGTGGGAACTCCTGAGAAGCAAACTCTGAACCTTCGAATTGCATTAATTATTTCCTACAAGGAAAGAAAGTTTGATTAAAAGCAAATTAACAATGATTAATTAGTTAGTGAAGCCACTGATTGAATGAGCGGGGAAATTGACAAAGGTATCAACCAACTCTACCTTTACGTCATCCCCGCATGAAATTTCCCCGCAATATCTGGCTCTGTGTTGTTCTTTTTTTGAGCACCTCTGTGTATGCGCAGACAAACATCGATTTTGAGTTGACAGCTCCGGGTGCTTACACAGCCTCCAACGCGGTGAGTGGGTGGACCATCAGCAGTCAAACCAACACCAGTACCTGTAATTCGTCTACGCTATGGACACCGGGAAGTTCTGAGTTCTCGATTGTGACCACACCTGTACTTGCCTTCCCAACTGTAGGAAATATTCTGAACTCACCCTTGGGAGGTAATAACGTTGCCAGGCTAAATAACTCTACCGCTAACGCCTCTTCCACTAAATTAGCCCGAACTTTTTCGGTCACTTCCTCTGCCAGCTACCTTCAATTTGCATTTGCAAGTTTACTCCAAAGTGGTCATGCTTGTTGTGATCAAACCTCTTTTACAATTCAGATTTTAAGTTCACAAAATTCCCCGATATCTTGTCTTTCATACAATAGAATACCTCCAGGACCTTCTTGCGCAAGCGGGTCAACCGGCTATAGTCTTACTCTTAACGGAAGCAACTATGACTGCTGGAATAATTGGACCACACAAGGGTTTGATTTAACACCCTACGCAGGTAACGTTGTTACTCTCGAAGTAATAGTAAATGATTGTCCAATTGGAGATCATTACGGGACCTTATTTTTTGACGCAAAATTAGTTAACTCCTACGGTCCGGATATTGGATCTGACCTGAACAGCATTTTTATTACCCCTCAACCACCTGTTAATTATTGTTCAGGTTCAAATGTGGCTACCATATGTGCTCCACTGGGTTATATTTCTTATACCTGGACTGCCGCAGCAGGTGCCCCTCCAATTCCTTCTTCGCAGGGATCTCTTAGTTGCCTCACAATATCCAATCCTATTGCAAATTCGGTGTATACTGTTCTGTTAACCACGGCTAGCGGCTGCATCTATACAGCCACCTATATAATCTCGTCCACACAAGTAAGTATTACAGCTGTTGGTTCACAATCCAGCTGCATTGGAGGTTCCAGTGGCTCTGCTTCAGTTGTAGCGGCCGGAAGTGGCGCGGGATACATTTATAGTTGGATAAATTCAACTAATTCCGTGGTGAGTACCTATTCCACAGCCAGTAATTTAAGTCCTGGCATTTATACAGTTAATGTTTCAGCGGCTGGTTCGTCCAGTAACACATGTGGTAATGCCAACGCAACGGTTTCTATTGGCACCCAAGCGATCTCTGCTATATCAGTACTCAAACCATATTGTGGGAGTGGTTGTGCTTATTTATCATACCCAGGTGGCTCGAATTACCAGTGGTATAACGGACTCACTCCAATTACATCAACACTCGGAGGCAATGCTTCCAGTTACACGGTCTGTACTCCGCTAAATTATTCCATTTACAGATTAAGTTATATTTCAGCGCAAGGCTGCCATGATTCTTTGCAAATCACTCTGATAGCAGGCGTTCCAGGCAGTTTCAGTGTTTCTTATAATCCTATTATTTGTGCCGGCGCGTCTAATGGTACAGTGGTCTTATCAATGCTTCCAATGGTAGGTTCAAGTCCGGGCTCTAATTCATTCTCAGTATTCTCTACCGGTACCACTTCTGCATACTCTTCTTCACTTAGTTCCTCTACAGCTAACAGTTTTACAGTAACTAATTTATCCGCCGGTGGTACGTACAGTGTTAATGCCTCTGATGGTTCTTGTAATTACACTGCCAGTTTTTCAGTTACACCTTATGTATTTAATTATACTTTAAGTCCAGGAAATTCACCAACACTTTGTCCCGGCAACTCAATTGCGGCAGGAATTACATTTAGCGTTCCACCTTCTTCCAGCCAATACTCCTACTCCTGGTCACCAACAAATTTTTTAATAGGAGGGGCAGGCAATTTCCAAAACACCATCATTACACCTACGGCGGCACCTGGTAGCTCATCTACAATTGTTTATACAGTTGTGGTGACGCCTTCTGTTGCAAATTGTCCACTTACAAAAACATTGGCAGTGAGTTACATTAACCCCGCAACACCTACGATCAGTCCAATACCAAATTTGTGTGTGTTCTCCCCACCTTACACTATTACAGCTATTCCTGGAGGTGGCTCCTTTGTGCCAATGACCGCATTAAACATGAGTGGCGTTATTGTCCCTACTCTTGCTACAATAGGGTTAAATAATTTTACATACACCCCTCCGACCCAGGGAACCTGTGCCTCAACCCCAATTAATGGTACTTTTATTGTTAATCCAAATCCTTACATTTTCCCTTCTGGAAATTTTAAAATCTGCACTGGTCAAACAACAACTCTTAGCCTCTCCGGCAACAGTTCTACCTACACCTGGAGCACCGGCTCAAATAATTCATCTATCATAGTATCACCTGGCACAACAACTTCTTACTCAGTAGTGGGAACCAGCACCAATACCTGCGAAAGTTACCCCTATGTTCTTACGGTAACAGTTATCCCCATTCCAACACTCAGTATCAGTGGTAATCCCGTCTGCCTGAACCATTCAGGAACTCTTACCGCTCTTGGCGCGAATACTTATACCTGGAGTACCGGGAGTACAGGTTCATCCATTGTCGTTCCCCCTAATGCCGGGACTATTTACACCGTCACCGGGGCCAACTCACAGACCTGTATCAGTTCCTCAACAGTGCAATTAAGCACAGCTTTTCCTCCAACCCTTAGTGTCTCTGGTAATACGCAAATATGCGAGGGGCAAACTACTTCACTACTGGCAAACGGCGCCAGTACCTATAGCTGGAGCAATGGTGTTAACAGTCCTTTTACCTCCCTGAGCCCAACAAGCACAAGCGTTTATTCTGTAATCGGAACAGACGCCATGACCAATTGTTTTTCAGCAAACAGTATAACGGTTACCGTATTACCGCGTCCGGTTCTGAATATTTCCGGCGATACGCTTTTATGCAACGGAGAAAGCACAACACTCCTTGCAAGTGGAGCGAATACTTACAGTTGGAGTACCGGATCATTAAGCCCTAACATAAATATTTCTCCTTTCTCAAACAGCGTTTATACTTTACAGGGAATGAATGCCGCAGGATCCTGTTCTTCGACAAGAATAATTACAGTACTGGTAAATCCCTGCACAGGACTTTATGCCACAACCCCATCCAATGAAACCATTTCAATCTACCCAAATCCGACTTCAGGAAACCTGAACCTTAATATTTATACTGAATGCGAAGTACAATTAATGAATACTTCTGGTGAATTACTTTTAAGCAAAAGCTATTTTCCGGGAACCTACAATCTGAACTTAAGCAATCTTCCGGCGGGTATTTATTTTCTAGAGGTCAGAAATACAGAAGGTCTAAACATTTTAAAAATTCTAAAAACTGATTAGACCGTTTTTAACAACCCAAAATTACATCAAGATGTATTTATTTTCACTTTTTTCATTAATTTTAGATATCAAACCCAAGCTCCATGAATAAAATCTACACCACAGTCCTAAGTCTGATTTTACTGACTACTTTTAACGGTCAGGCACAAAATACTCATGACGGTCAGAACCTTCCTCAGGCCAAAACCGATTACATTCACAAAAAAGCCTATCTCTCTGAAAGCTCGACTAAAGACTATAAAAGTTTTTATGGCGATTCTTTAGATGGATTTAACGAGGCCCTAATTAAAACCCAATTGCTCAACAAAGGCCTTTATGGCTCTGAGTTTCTGGGACATTTAACGTACCTGAAACGCCAGTACATCCAATCAAAATATCATCTCGGCACCACTTCCCCTACTTTAAATGCTCAGTCTGGAAGCAAAGGTATAGGCGGCTTCAATACTGTGAATGCGATTCCATGCGTTAACGAAGGGTTTGAATCTACCTCACCAGGAACTTACTCGACGGCCAATGGTGTTAGCGGATGGACGGTTTCCAGTCGTATTGCAGATAGTCAGTGCACCCCCACTTTATGGGCGCCTGGTAGTTCAGAGTTTTCCATTGTTGCTACGCCCATAGCCTCGTTTTCCGTGATTGGTGCAATTCCTAATTCTCCATTGGGAGGTAGCAATGTTGCCCTTCTAAACGATTTCTCACCAAATTACAAGCAAACAAAATTAACGCAAACGTTTCCGGTTACAACCTCCAATTTTATATTTCAATTTGCCTACGCGGGCATTTATCAGGATGGCGGGCATTTGTGCTGTGAACAACCGCAGTTTCAATTATTGGTGAAGGACTGTTCCGGTAATCTTGTAAGTTGCCACACTCCTACACTGCGTCCAAATACATCCGGCTGTCCTTCCTCTGCCACAACTTACAGCTATTCTTCCAGCGCTTATGCTTTCTTTACCAATTGGCAGTTACGCTCGGTCGACCTTTCTGCATATATCGGAAGTTGTATCACCGTGGAAGCTATCTGTTCCGATTGTCCTTACGGCGGACACTACGGCTGCACATTGTTCGATGCCTCCTGTGGCAATTACAGTAACTGTATTAATTGCAGTAATACCGGGCTTTCATCAGTAAATTTCTGTCCAGGTAGCACACAAGCAACCATCCAGGCTCCGATAGGCAATACTTCGTATTCGTGGATTGCACCACCCAACTATACCGCGCAACTTTCTCCGTCACAAGCGACACTCTCCGCCATCACTATCACTAACCCGGTGGTGGGCGCTGTATTTACAGTAAACGTCATTTCATCTTCCGGGTGTTTTTCAAGTATAAACTATACACTTGCTAATTCACAGGTTGGCGTGGGGTCTAGCAGTTCTTATCCTGCTTGTCCTTTAAGCTCAAACGGTTCTGCTACTGTATTCGCAACCGGAAGCAATACCGGGTATACTTACACCTGGTTAAACAGCACCAGCAGCGTTGTTAGCACAGCCTCGGTAGCCACAAATTTATCTTCAGGTATGTATACTGTAAACATCAGCTCATCGAGCTGTGGCTCGGCAGTGGCAACCGTAAGCGTTGCAGCTGTTCAACCTTCCCTTGGTTTACTTAGCAACAATTTTGTGTGTGAGGGTGCTACCAATGGTTATGTAGTTGTTGACTATAACCCGGGTTACAACTCCGTGGTTAATAAAACAATTACCGTTTTAAACACTCCTACTACCCCTGCATACGCTTATACCGGCAGTAGCAATTCCAACACATTTGCAATAAGTAATCTCTTTGGTTCCGGAAGTTATAGTTTTAGCATTCAGGATGGGAATTGTATTTCCAGCAGTTTGTTTTTTGTTAGCACCAACATGGTTTCCAACACCTTCAGCATTGGACCTGTTTCCAGCACTTTGTGTCAGGGACAGAGTGTTATAGCGGGTGTCAGCGTCACCGGCACCAATACTCCAGCCTTGTCTTATTCCTGGTCTCCCGTAACGTTTTTATTGGGTAATTATGGCAATTCCGCGCAAACGGCTATTACACCAACGTGCGCGCCTGGTACAATGAGCACTCTTGTTTACACCATCGCAGTCACATCCTTAACCTCAAACTGCACAGTCTCTAAAACTCTTGCCGTTACTGTTGCAAACCCTGGCACACCTACCATTCTTAGCACACCACAAATTTGTACAAATTCAGGGCCGGTTCAAATAAATGCAATTCCCCCGGGCGGAACTTTTAATTCCAATTCTGCCGTAAGTAGCGTTGGCCTTATTACCCCCTCCCTCGCTGTTTTAGGATCTAACTCCTTCAACTACGTATACTCTCTCGCCGGTTGTTTAAGTAGTGTAAATGGATCGTTTGCACTGTCACCTCCGATAAGTATTGGGATTTCAGGTAACACTTCTATCTGCGACGGGCAGTCCACTACCTTACTGGCTTCCGGTGGAAGTTTCTACAATTGGTCAAACGGAACGAATGGCGCCATTATGAATATTAGTCCTCATAGCACCACCACCTACAGTGTAACCGGCGTTAACGGCGACAATACCTGTTCCAACGGCAGCTCGGTAACTGTAACCGTTCACCCTCTTCCTGTTCTACAAGTGAGTGGAGATACACTGATCTGTGATGGTGAAAGTACGCAGCTAAATGTGGGCGGAGCAAATACCTACCTCTGGAACACGGGGGCTACAAGTTCGGTAATTGTTGTTTCACCGCACATAAGTACCTCTTACAGCGTTCAGGGTACAAATACGCTTGGCTCCTGCTCTTCTACAGTAATGACTTCGGTGATTGTTCAGTCCTGCACAGGAATAAGTTCTAAAGAGGCAAACACATTTAACGTGGCTGTTTATCCGAATCCAACGAAGGGAAGTTTATTTATCGAAACCGATAGTGATCTGCAACTGAGTTTATCGGATGGTCTCGGCCGAATTGTGATAGCCGAAAAACAAATTCAAAAAGGGAAACAAAGTCTGGACATGAGCACCGTTGCCAGTGGAGTTTATTTTCTCACACTTAAAAATGCGCAGGACACACAAATTATCAAAGTAGTGAAGACCGAGTAGCGTTGGTTTAATTGAACCTAGTTATTCATCAGGCCATTTTGCACGCGAATACTTTCTTCATGTAATAACTGGCAGATTTTTTCGATGTGTTGCCGTGATACACCTATTTTATCAGCCCACTGACCGCGTGTGCGCAGAATTTCCTGCCAACGGTCCAATTGAAAAATAGTAATGTTATGCTCCTTTTTATACGTTCCAATTTGCTCGATGATCTGAAGGCGTCTTTTCAGGACATTGATCAGTTCGTCATCAATTTCATCAATTATTTTACGTAATTCTGTTAAGGTATTGGTCGTAATTTCATCGGCACAATTTTGTTTTCTGAGCACAAGTTTCGAAAGTAGTTCGTTGAGTTGTGCAGCGGTTAATTGTTGTTGCGCGTCACTCAAAGCGATCTCCGGATTATAATGTGACTCTATCATCAATCCGTTCATGCCAAGATCTAAGGCTTTTCGCGCCACAGATGGAATCAATTCCCGGTTGCCACTGATATGGCTCGGATCACAGATAATAGGAAGGTCAGGAAACAACGTTCTGAGTTCAATAGGTAATTGCCACATGGGTTTATTGCGGTATTTAGTTTTCCCATAAAAGTGAAAACCGCGATGAATGGCTGCTATTTGCGAAATGCCGCTGTTATACACACGTTCAATGGCGCCAATCCATAACTGCAGGTCTGCATGAATGGGATTCTTTACCATCACGGGTACTTTTACACCTTTTAAAACATCGGCAATTTCCTGCACACTAAAGGGGTTTACGGTGGTGCGCGCGCCAATCCATAACACATCTACGCCATATTTAAGAGCTAACTCCGTATGCTGGGCATTGGCCACTTCCACAGTTACTTTAAATCCGTATTCCTTCTTCACATCTACCAGCCACTTCAAAGCCTCTTCCCCTTTTCCCTCAAAGGCATTAGGGCGGGTACGTGGTTTCCAGACACCTGCCCTGAATAAAGAGACTTTATTGATCTCTTTTAATTCCTTAGCTGTTCTCATCACCTGTTCGTAGGTCTCGGCACCACAGGGTCCGGATATGAGTAAAGGTTCGGCTACCGCAGGTAACCAGTTATGAAGGGCGTCAAATTGCATAATGTAAGATCAAACTACAGGAGTTTGAGACTTGAAAATTACCGTTTTTAAGGTATTTAAAAAATAACCTGCCTTAATTAATTTTAATGCATGGATTTAGAGCCAAAAAAGAGCCCGACTCTCCTTTTCTTTCAGAATAACTCTCCTTTGAGTGTGTTTACCGATTGTAGTAAAAAGAAAAAAGATTGCTGCAAAAATTTTAAAAAAGGAGACCGTTGTAAAAAATGCCCTGGACGAAAATAAGTTTCCTTTATCCCGTTTTAAATTTCCTGAATACCTTGTAACGTCCAGAATTACCCTTTTCTCTAAAGGTGCTTCAACAATTCCTTCTTCAGATCTTCCGAACCGCTGACCGCTGTTTTTTTAATATGTTTCAGTTCACGAATGTAATCCAGATTAAAATCGCCCGGATCAAGTAACCAGGTGGGCACATAAGATGGTACATAATTAACAACTCCGGCCGCCGGGTAAACATTCAGTGAAGTTCCAATGACAACAAAAAAATCAGCCTTCTCTGCCAAATGATTGGCCTTTTCCATTTCGGGAACCAGTTCGCCAAACCACACAATATGTGGACGCAACTGCGAACCTTTTTCACAAACATCACCTGCTTTTATTTCCCATGATTTTAAAGGATACACCAGGTTTTCATCCATAGTGCTTCGTGCCTTCATGATCTCCCCGTGCAAATGCAGCACTTTTTTGCTCCCGGCCCGTTCATGCAGATCGTCCACATTCTGGGTAATGACCTGCACGTCGAATTTTTTTTGAAGTTCTGCCACCAATAAATGCGCCGCATTGGGCTTGGCTTCCATTACCTGCTTACGGCGCTGATTGTAAAAATCAAGAACCAGATCCTGGTTTTTAACCCAGGCATCAAACGTTGCAACATCTTCTATTTTGTATTGTTCCCATAAGCCACCAGAGTCTCTGAAGGTTTTAATTCCGCTTTCCGCACTTATTCCCGCCCCGGTAAAAACTACTAACTTTTTTTTATGTGGCATTATGTCGCTAAAGGTTTTCTTTCACGAACTTCAGCATTTTTGTGTAAATATGCAAACGGGTCAATCCGCCACTGATTCCATGGCTTTTATTGGGATACAGCATAAAATCAAAAGGAATGTTGTTCGTCACCATAGCATTGGCCAATTCCATACTATTTTGCATGTGCACGTTATCATCTGCACTTCCGTGGATCAATAAAAATTTTCCTTTAATGTTCTTTACAAAATTCGTTGGTGAATTTTCTTCGTAACCGCTCCTGTTATCTTTTGGTTGACGTAAAAAACGTTCCGTATAAATATTGTCGTAATATTTCCAATTGGTAACCGGCGCCACAGCAATAGCGGCTTTAATCACCTCAGCTCCTTTTGAGATCATGAGTGAGGCCATGTATCCTCCGTAACTCCAGCCCTGGAATCCAATCCGCGATTTATCCACGTAAGAAAGTCCACCCAGATATTTTGCAAACTGAATATGATCAATGGTTTCTAATTTACCTAACTGTAAATACGTGCTGTGCTTAAATTGTCTCCCTCTCCCCTGCGTACCTCTGTTGTCCATACACACCACAATGTAACCTTCCTGACAAAGCAAATTGTGCCAGAAATAATCGTTCCAGTCCCACCCATTGTTACACTCGTTGCCACCCGGGCCACCGTAAGCGTACATATATACCGGATATTTTTTGGTGGAGTCAAAATTCACCGGCTTCATCATCCACGCATTTAACTCAAATCCTTCAGGATGTTTGAATTTAAAAAACTTTTTTGTGGTCAGATTCAAATTATTCATCTTCAGCTTTAACTCTGCATTGTCTTCGAGCACTTTTACCAGTTTTCCATCAATGCTGTATAATTCGTACAAAGGCGGAGTGTTGGCATTGCTGTAGGTTGAAATAAAATATTTGTATCCCTTGGTGAAGTCAAAATCGCTCTGCCCATCTCTCAAAGACAAACGTTTTTTATCTTTGCCATCGAGTTTAACGCTGTACACATCTCTG
>CAZMHW010000012.1:0-20916 GCA_964566105.1 uncultured Akkermansia sp. | reverse complement strand
CAGCAATGTAGGACGCACTGGCAGCCAGCACAGCAAATATAAACCGGTTGGCCACATCCGTAGTAATGTATGAACTGAGATAGGCAACTACGCAGCCATTTATTAAAGGTATAATGATCGCAAAAATTAATGGAAAGAATCCGTTATTTGTAAATGAGGCTAATTTTCTTCCACTTACAATTCCCATATCCAGAAGAAATATGGCGAGGAAGCCCTTGAAGATATCATTTGTAAAAGGTTTAATTCCTTCCGCTTGTTTGGCATTTGCAAGAAGTCCTATGATCAGACTTCCTAAGATTAAGAGCACGCTGCCATTTGTGAGCGAATGCCGGATCACAGGCAACGTCTTCACTCTATCTGTTTTCTCTTTATTGAAGAGCGACATAAGTATTAAGCCGGCAATAATAGCCGGAGATTCCATTAAGGCCATGATGGCAACCATGTGCCCGTGTAATTCCAGTTTTTGCGTTTCCAGATATGAAACAGCGGTTACAAAAGTTACGGCGCTTACAGATCCATAAGCCGCGGCAATTGCGCCCGCATCGTAAACACTCAATTTGCGTTTCAAAATAAAAAAGGTGTAGACCGGAATTAACAGCGACAAGCCAAGTCCAAACAACATAGACCAGGCGATTTCGGATGTAAAGGACTCATGCGATAACTCCTGTCCGCCCTTAAATCCGATGGAAAACAGCAAATACAGAGAAATAAATTTTGAGGAATTGGCTGGAATTTCCAAATCACTTTTTAGTTTAACCGCGATTATTCCCAGTATAAAAAAAAGGAACGCCGGATTTGTAACATTCGAAATAAGTAAGTCTAAATTCATGTTTTTTTGTTTTATATTTTTAATTGTTTATTTTGATTTCCGTGAGTAAGTTTTTTCTTTTTGTGGTAACCAGCCCTTTTAGTTCAATCTTACTTTCAATAATCTGGGTACCCAAAACGTTCCACCTCATCAGTTCCTGCGTCTGAGTTCTGATAGTAAGCTCTGCCAGTTTGAATTGCCGGGTTGGAAGCTCTGTGTTTTCAAAATCCGTTGCGAAATTTTTTTCATAAATACTTCTCATGATTTTTTCGGAAAGCAAACCGGAAAATTTCGCCCCAGTAATCACCCTGTCAATAAAAGCACAACCTGTGTCAGTTACAAGGTAAATCTCTCTGATAAGATGTCTCTCAATAAATTCTCTCAGCGCCCCGCTGAATTGATTCTGCCTCCACTCGGCAAGAGATCCGGGGAATGTAATGAAGTATATATCCCTTCCAAATTTGTCTTGTAAATAGGACTCCATTTGGGAAAACGGACAGGTTATAAATAGTTTGTTTTTCATTTATCTTATTTTTTCAAATCTTAATCGTTGCCCTTTTACATTCTCATTAAAGGAAAAGTTGTCATAGACCATGTGTCCGTTGACAAATGTTTTAAGTACTTTACTTTTAAACACTTGGTTTTCAAATGGCGACCAGCCACATTTATACAGTGTGTTTTCCTGCGTCGCTTTCCAGCCACACGTTAAGTCTACTAATACCAGATCGGCATAATAACCCTCGCGGATGTAACCTCTGTTTGGTATTCTGTATATTTCCGCCACGTTGTGACTGGTTTTCTCCACAATCTTTTGTAAGCTTATTTTATTCTGATGAAATAACTCCAGCAGCAAGAGCAGAGAATGTTGAATAATGGGAGCACCTGATTTTACTTGCAGATAATTTCCTTCTTTTTCCGATAAAAGATGGGGTGCGTGATCGGTTGCAATGATATCTAACCTGTCGTCCAATAAAGCGGAGATCAGCTGATTCTTATCGTTTTCCGATTTAATAGATGGATTCCATTTGATTTTTGAACCCAGTGCCCGGTAGTCTCTATCAGAAAACCATAAATGATGAACGCAGGCTTCGCCGGTAATTCTCTTAGTCCTGAGAGGTGCTACCTTTTGAAACAAATTCGTTTCCTGCGCGGTTGACACATGTAATGCATGAAAACGTGTCTTGTATTTTTCTGCTATCTGAATAACTCGTTTAGTAGCTTCGTAACAGGCTTTTTCATCCCGAATCATCGGGTGACATGACATCGGAATATCCTCGTCATATTTCTCTTTGCAGATTTTTAGGTTATTAGTGATAATGGCGTCATCTTCACAATGAAGTGCCACTAACGCCTCAGTTCTTGAAAACAATTCTTCCAGGTAGTCAGGGTAATTAGCCAGAATCCCTTCCTCATCATCAAAATAAAGGCCGTCATCACTCAATCCGCAAATCATAGTATTATCAATCCTCAGAGCCTCATCCAGATTGTTTTTATTTACTCCCATAAAAAAAGAGTAGTTCGCTAAAGAAGAACGCTCAGCCAGCGCATATTTTTCTTCCAGTGTTATCAAGTCCAATGCATTTGGCACTGTGTTGGGCATGTCCATAAATGAGGTAATACCGCCCGCCACAGCCGCCTTTGATTCTGAATAAATAGAACCTTTGTGAATTAAGCCTGGCTCTCTAAAATGAACCTGATCATCAATCAGTCCGGGTAAAAGATATAATCCCTCTGCATGTATCTCCCGCACATTCGCCTTACCGGCAGAAATAGAATTTCCAATTTTCAAAATTACTCCCCGATCCATTAACACATCTAAGGTCTTTATAGTTCCTTCATTTACTACCTGTGCCGATTTTATGAGTTGTTTAGTCATTTTCGTGTTAAGGATTACAGATGTCACAATAAACCGGGTCTTCAGAAAATCTCCCATTTGGATACAATTTTTCTTCCGTAAATCCACAAGATTGACAACTTAAAATATGTAACAAGGTAGAGCGCGTCGGCAATCCACAATTTTCGCATGTAAGTCCGGGTTTAGCGCCTGTAACAGAAAAGCCGGGCACATTGCATTTAGGGCAAGGTGTTTTAATTTTAGCAAGTAATTTTTTAACTGCCGTTTCAATAACACTCATGCGTGTAGGGTTATAATGCGCCCGCATATCCGTTTCAGCATACACACTGCCGTATTTATCCATCAATGCCACATATGCTCTTTTTAGTTCTTGTTCTGTTTGAATTCCTTTATAAATATCTTCTTTGAAATCTTTGGATTTACGTAGGATTAATCCATGCGAGGGGAACAAAACCGATTTTGCAAACTCCTGCAATTCCTCGTAAGACTTTATTTCCGTGCCGTTAAAATTAGTTTTGGTGCTGATTTCCCGGGCAACAAATTCGAGTTTGTTTTTTTTATCTATCAGAAGTACTACTTCCGAATCTGCATGAACAAAAAAGACAGTGGGGTGCAAGCCAAACGAGCCCTCACTGGCTATCGCTAAATCGTAACCCGAAATCCCCATGGCTCTTAAACACTTTTGCCTGGCAGTTTCGAGCGGATCATTCATGCGTTCGATCTCGCCCGTAAATGTTCCAAAAAGATCTGTATTCAAATTTTGGCAAACACTACTTTCCAGTTCCAGTTCTGATTTTAGCAAAGGGGAAATTACCCTCTCTTTTTGATGCATGGTAGCAATTACGACTTTACGGTTCTTAAAAAAACTACTCATATTCTGTTGTGGCGATGATTCTTATTAAAGGCTGTATTGCAGTGTTTCAAAGTATTTTTGTTTTTCACGCCACAAAATTCTGTCTTTTTATTCATTAATTTTTATTTATATTTATTATTAAATACATAAACTATTTTTATGTAATAAGACTCCATGAATTATTAACCAGGGCCAGGGCGGATTAGGACACGATAGAATTATTTTAAAACACACGGTAAATACAGCCCACGTCGAAACAAAATCAGATGAAAGGTTGGATTCTTAAGATTGGAGTTTACAAAATCAATTGGGTGGGCGGCGTCAGGACCCTCAGGGCCTGTGCAAGAAGTAAAAGATCTGTAGAATTAAAAAACAAATAAAGTACAGCTAACGCGTTTTATTCACGCACACTAATTCCGGAAGAATTAATAAGCAGAGAGTAGTTAAATTCGCGAGTAACAATTGGTATTTCCAGCGCACAAAGAAGATGCTTACTTTTCGCACAGCGGTCATGTCGCTCAAAAACGTCCTGTTTAGATTTTAAAATTTCACTTCCGTCCCAACCACCAGGCGATTACACCACCCATTAATCCAACAGTGAGTCCTGCTGCCAAAACGTCAACTAATAACGGGTAAATGGTACTGAAGTAATGGGACGTTGAATACCAATACGTATTTGCCATAATTGCCACCAAAACACCAATTAGCGCTCCTGCTTTTACACCCGCTTTGAAATGTGTGATTCCAGCCCAAACTCCGTAAATAATACTCAAAAGGGTTGAATACGCGAGACAGGAAATAAAAAGCATGAGTAGGCTCGCCTCCTTTTCTGTTTTTCTAAAACCGTCAATATTCAGCGTATTCAATTCCATATAGGATCCCAGGAAATACTCAAATACTATCCAGCCAATGATCATATAAAATGCAGCTCCTAAAAAGGAACTTATGGCTATTTTCCGAATTTCTGTTTTCATGTAACGGAGTCAAAAATAACAAATATGTACAATTTGTTCTGAGTTTATCGTTTATTCGTGATATAATTCTTTAACTCCACAGAGTTTGTATGCCATGGCTTTTATTCAGATCCAGAGATCCATCTTCAACAAATTATCTTCTTTAAACACCAGGCACGGTTTTAAGTCACGGGTAAATCCTGTGACCCGGATAAAAATACATCAGTTCCCCTAACTATCAAAACAGTACAATAAAGCTAATATCTTTTTTATCAACGGTATTATCAAAGCAGATCTGCTTTGGCTTCAGCAATTTTTCCGTGTTTAAACGTCAGATCAAACATTCCTCTTATCCGGCCGCCTGGAAACTCGCCGGTAAATTCCACTTCCAGATGGGCCTTGTTATTTTTTACATCCAAGGTCAACAACTTTGTCTGGGTCTTGTAGTCTATAAAATACTTCGTGTAATATTCTTTGATGCCCTCGTGTCCTGCAAATTTACGCCCCACTGAGGGGTCGTCAAGTACCGCCTCCTTCAGATAGTTCTCCAGATACTTTTCAGTATTGTAACTGTTACTGATTTTTATCCAGCCTTCTACAAATTCTTTAATGTCCATTATTAATTACTATTAAATACTTCCTTGAATTGAAGCGGTGTTTGATTTGTTTTATTCTTAAATAATTTATTGAACGATTGCGCCTGTTCAAAACCCAACTTGTAGGCTATTTCCGCCACCGATAAGTGAGTCGCTGTGAGATATTCCTTTGCTGTTTCAATTACTTTTGCATGAATGTGTTGCTGCGCGTTCTGACCGGTAATTGAACGCAACAGGTCGCTCAAATACCGTGGTGATACATGAAGTTTACCGGCCAGGTATTCCACACTGGGAAGTCCGTGGTTTATTGCCTCACCGTTTTCAAAATACTCCGTTAAGATCAATTCCATTTTGGTTAACAGATCGCTGTTGATGTGTTTGCGGGTGATAAACTGCCGTTTATAAAACCGGTTGCTGTAATTTAGCAGTACCTCGAGATGAGAGATTACCAGATCGTGACTAAAATCATCAATGGTATTACTCAGCTCTTCCCGGATGTTTTCAAAAATGGAAAGGATAATTTTCTTTTCCTTATCTGAAAGATAAAGCGCTTCATTCGCGGAGTACGAAAAAAAACCAAAGGTTTTGATTTTATGATCTAATGGATAACCCCTGATAAAGTCGGGATGGATAAGTAACGTGTGCCCGGAATAATCTTGCTCGTCATCGGCGCTGGAGATAACCTGATTGGGTGAAATGAACGACAAGCCTCCCTCGTCAAAATCGTAATAGCCCTGACCGTATTTAATTTTCCCAGTTAAACTTTTTTTGTAAGAGATCTTATAAAAGTTCAGCAGTATTGACTTTGGCAATGCCTCGTAAGGCGTTTGAATGTCGGCATAATTTACCAAACTGATCAGGGGATGCAAGGGTTTTGGAAAGCCCAGCACTTTATGCATTTCTGAAATTGAATTCAATTTTAATGGTAGTTGCTGTTCTTTTTTCATGATACAAAATTACATATTCCAATCTTTATTCGTGCCGCGTTATTTTAATCAAATACATTTATTGTTTTAGCGAGTCTGTAAAAACATCGGTTTTAAAACATGCTCCGAAAAAGCTTCAAAAGATGTTGGCGTTGTCGATGTTTGATCACGGACTCCTTTATTAAAATACCCCTCGTTAATGGCTTTATAGCGTTCTGTGATCAATTCCGCTCTGCTTTGCGATACCCCGGCCTTAACGAGTACTTTTTCGTAATCGTCATATGAATAGTGTTTATACTCTAAATCCGGCTTCCCCAGCGCTTTGCCCACTATCTGAGCAATCTCTGTTTGTGTATAATCTCTGTCCCCCAGTAAATCCTGATGCGTTTTTCCAACAAAATTTAAGGCACTTAATTTTTTTGTCGCAAAATCAGCTATGTCGACCGTCGCAATCTGACCGGTACTTATCTCAGGCCGCAAAGGACTTGCCACTGTGTTAAATAATTTCAGCGATTCAATCGTATTTTCCATAAATGCTTCCGGCCGCAAACTCAAAACATTTACATCCGAAGGCAAGGCATTTAAACGCAACTCTTGTCTGCCCAGACCCTTTACAGTGCCCGTATGAAGTATGTCGTGCGCTCCCTGCGAAGAAAGAAAAACCACATGTTTTATATTTTCTTTTTCAAGGGCCTCCACCTGTGCTTCTGCTATTGCATCCTGAAACATCCCAAAATTTAAAGAATCCTTATCCGGAGGCAACATTAAAAATACCGCCTCTGCGCCGGCAAAAGCTGAACGTAGAAAATCAACAGAATCCAGATTTCCCAATGCGACGTCCGCACCTGCCGTTTTTAGCTTAGCTAAACTATCCGCAGTTCTTCCCAATACTTTTACATTCTTTCCTTTTTCTAATAATTGGGAACTGATCCTGGATCCAATTTTTCCCGAGGCACCTGAAACGACTATCATATTACATATATTTTTTAGAAATTAAACATCTGTTGAATTTTTAAATACTGACCTTCCGCCCCCAGCTGTTCTCTTTCCCTATACAAACCAATCGCGTCGGCACCTGCCACATACCTCAGCTGATTCCTCTTATCTGTCGCGGCTTCAAAAATTACCTGAGCTATACTTTCGGGTGTAGAAAATTGGCTTACTTTTTCTTCGCTGTATCCTTCGCTTACCTTTTTTGTCAGTTGTTGATACGCTTCGTGTATGCCTCCATCCAAAGAGCGACCTGCAAAATCTGTTTGTATACCGCCAGGAGCAATTGTTTTCACTTTTACACCCAGATGCGCCAATTCATAGGCTAAACTTTCCGAAAAACCATCCAGCGCAAATTTTGTGGCTGAATACACCGAGCAAGTAGGATAACCCATCAAACCAAACATGGAGCTAATGTTTATAAACATACCTGCTTTCTTTTCCCGGAAGGAAGGCAGAAAGGCCCTGGTCACCTGTATGGCACCCAGAAGATTTGTATGAAGCTGACGTATGATCTGTTCGTCGGTTAAGGCCTCCAATGGCCCTATTAAACCGTAACCGGCATTGTTCACCACTACATCAACGGAGTGTTTTTTAAGTGCCATTTGAATTACCTCCTCTATTTGTTTTGAATCCGTTACATCCAATTTCAGAACAGTTACATTTTCAAGTTGTGTTAGTTCCGTTTCGTTTTCGGGATTTCGCATGGTAGCCATCACCTTCCATCCGTTTAACTGAAATAATTTTGCCGTTGCCTTACCCAATCCTGCGGATGCTCCGGTAATAAAAATTGTTTTTTGCATTTTCTGTCGATTGTATTTTACACCACAAAATTCGGAAGATAAAAGACTTTAGGTGTTGCCAAATTGAGTTAGAGTGTAGCCAAAATGACGTAGGTCCCACGTTCAGATGCAAAAAATTCCCAGGTAATTAATATTTACAAGTAAAGACGCCGTACGTCAATTTAATCTCACGAGTACTTTCTTACACTCAAAATATTTTTAAACTACCTGAAAACAAAAAAAAACAGTTTGTAAACCCGATTGTTCGCAGTCGAAACCCGTCCTAAAAAAATACAAGAAGACTAATCCTGCTTCACTATTCGGTAAACCGTATACGTACTCGTATTCCTCAGCGTTAGTAGATAAACACCTGAGTCAAAATTAATTAATGTTAAGTTAAACAACCCTTTCTCTGTTTTCTCTCTAACGAGAACTCTTCCCATCAGGTCCGTTAGTTCAAGTAGAGCATCCATCGGACTATTCACGGTTACACTATTTCTGGTAGGATTCGGGTAAACTGAACCTTTATCTCCATCCAATTTATCGATTCCTGTGCAGGCGTCAACAATTATTTGAATAGAACCCACAGACTCGCAGCCTGTCAAACTATCCAGTCCTCTGACAGTATAAGTTGAAACACCGACTGACGAAACAATGACAATGCTTTGCGTGAGTGCCCCATTGAACCACGTATAGGAGTCGGCGCCATTCGCGTTCAATTCGAGTAATTCGCCCGCGCACATAGTCGTGGAGCTTTGAACAACGGATACAGTTGGCAGTGGCACAACCGTTACCTGCGCAGTTGCTGATACTGCGCTCACACAGCCACTGGCATCTATAGATTTCACAGTGTATACCGACGTAGATAAAGGAAAGACCACCGGACCACCGTTTGTGTATATATAGGATATACCACCTGATGGCTGGAGTGTAAATGCATTTCCCGAACATACCGAACCGCCGTTAACGGAAACCGTTGGTAACTGCAAGACCCAAACACTGGAGGTGGCCGTCGCAGTGCATCCATTACTATCCGTACCAATAACAACATATGTCTGGCTGACAGATGGCATTATCTGAGGCCCCCCTGCCGGGAAATTATAAGACGACGCGCCGGTTGGTGTAAGTGTAAACACGTTTCCAAGACAAACCGAGCCGCTATTCACAGACACCAGAGGTAGAGGATTCACTGTCAACTGCGCCTGAGCAATAGCCGAACATCCGTTTGCATCCGAACCGAGAACAGAAAATGTAGAAGTAGAAACTGGAGTCACAACAGATCCACCGTTCAGGTAAGTATAACTTAGTGCTCCCGCCGGAGAAAACGTAAATGAATCTCCCACACATAAGGCGCCCGAATTCAGGGAAACGTTTGGCAAACTGGCAACCAACACCTGCGCTGTAGCAGCACCGGCACTAAGGCAACCATTGCTATTCACAGAATTGATACTGTAAATAGTTGTAGATACCGGAGAAACAACTGGGCCTCCATTCTGATATATGTAGGACACTCCACCCGACGGCTGAAGCGTAAAAGAGCTTCCTGAGCACACTGAACCGCTACTAACTGATATGGTTGGAAGTGGAAAAACCGTCACACTTGCCGTAATAGCCCCTACACAGCCATTGACATCCGTTCCAATGATAGAGTATGTGCTCGTATTGGCCGGAGACACCTGCGGTCCACCGACCGGGAACACATAACTTACGGCATTGTTTGGAACAAGTGTAAAAGTTTGGCCGGCGCACAGTGTTCCACTGTTAACCGACAGAACCGGTAACGGATTAACTGTAACCCCTGCGCTCGCGTACGACACACAATTATTGGTTCCTGAGCCGGCTACTGTGTACATTGCCGTTGACGCGGGTGTGACAATAGGCCCCCCATTCAGAAAAGTATAGCTTGTGGCGCCAGTTGGAGAAAATGTAAACGAGTTGCCAAGACAAACACTTCCACCTAAAAAAGAAATAGTCGGTACCGGAACAACATTCAGTTGAACTGTGAAATTTTTTGTACAACCTAATGTGTTACTGGCAACAACTGTGTAGATAGTCGTAATCAAAGGAGATACAATCACGGAAGCGTTTGATGTGGAAAGTGCCGTCCATGTATAACCCGAAGCTCCAGAGGCTGTAATTGTGTTATTTTGTCCGGCACAGGTTGTATTCTGTGATACAGTAAGGTTAACAGGAGCCACTCCCACTTCAAGGGTTAAGTTAACAAGTGTATCGCAGGCGTTGGTGTATGTAAAAGTCTGTACATAAGTTCCTGATAAACTGTAAGTCTGGTTACCCAATGTGTAGGGTGTGCAGGAGTAAACAGTTCTTGAAACAGGAACGGTAAAACAAGTGGTCTTTTCGATGGCCCCCATTGTGGGAGGATTTGGGCGCGTGAATCCAAAATAATCCTTAGGTACAGAAAGTACAAATCCTCCATAGGTATTTGTACCATTTAATACTATGCCAGGCTTATAATGATAGGCCTGATTACTGCCTACGTTTGTAAGCATTGGATCTGAATAGTTGGATGCTACTCCAAACGTGGAAACGTTAACACCACCTGACCAGGCCACTATATTACTAGCACTAGTTCCAGAAACATAATACGTGTTGTATTGTCCTGAACCAATATTATATGCAGCATAATTAGTTCCAGAAGTGCTTAATGTTCGGGTACGTGCACAATAAAATATATTGCTGTTACAGTCGGTACCTCCAAAAATACAAGTATTCAAGGCATTTGAATTATCTGTGCCGCCAAGACAAACCGTGTTATGGTAATATCCTGCATTCACTCCTGTATTACCCCAGATTCCAAAGAACTGAGCAGCAGAATTAAGACCAAACCCAAGGCTAATGATGTTATTAACTGCCGTGTAGGCACTTATTCCCTGAATTGAATAGTATGAAGTAAGTGCTTCAAGATGGTGTACGAAATTATCTTTTGCCTCAAACGCCCAAATGCCACGACAAACTGCATATACAGTACCCTGATTCTGGGTTGTAAGATAGGCAACCTGATTTCCCTGGTTATACCCAAAAACGTTTACAATTCCATAAATACTGCTGTTAGCACCATTTACATTGGTAGTGGCCATATTCATTACAAAGTTATAATGAACAGCGCCGTTGGTTATAGTGTTCCTTATCCCTGCAATTGTGGCGGTAATAGGTGACTCACAATTAATGCTATTTGGCGTAACGCGGCTCCCAATAATATTGCCCGTTACCGTTGCCGCGCATAATCCACTTGGACTTGAAATGTCGACACCTACAATACTGCAGGAAGCTGTGATAGCTCCAATTTTATTATCATACACTTTCACCGAATCGTTAACAGGCACATAAACCCCCGTAATTGTCGCAACCGTAGAAGTACATACAATCGCTCCAGTACCCAGAGAGTCTCCTATAAAATTATTCTGAACCAGGACTTTACCTGCCCTGACATTAATTCCTGTAAAATTAGTTATAAGATTAAGGCCGCGGATGGTGTTGTTACTTACAACAGATTGAAGATTACTCGAACCCAGGAAATCGACCCCGATCAACGAGCTGATTGTTGATGTAGGTCCGGCACACAACGGAGCGGTTCCTCCAATAAAATTATTCTGAACAACACATTTGTACAAATATGAAGTAGTATTTGACACAACCTTTATTGCTGTATTGATATAATTTGACGTGCGTGCACTTGTATGGTAGAAGCTGTTATTGGTAATCTCCCAATCTTCATTATAATCACGCAGGAAGATGCCATTGGAATGGGTAGTGGTACTATAATAATCCGTTATTTCGTTATAACGAATCTTATTGCGGGAGTTCATCTTCTGGAAAGCCCCATCTGAAAAAATGGCGTTCTGGGGAGTGCTTGCCCCTTTGGTAATAAAACAACGCTCAATAATATTATCTGAATTTCCACTTCCGCTTGTAGAGTTGCTGAAACGTACGGCACCCATTCCCGAGTTTTGCAAATTAAGATACCTAAGCACATTAAACGTGGCCGAATTTCTGAAGCAAAACGTAAAGGCCAAAGAGGCCGTATGCGTATTGGAAATAACCAGAGCGCTTACAGTGCCTGTCCGGTTAATCCGTCCATCAAAATAAATTCTATCCGCACCGTTCAAATCAATAAGGTCGTCATTCAGACTTCCCTGAATGGTGCTTGAGGACACTGGATACACCATGACAGAATCTACGAGCACGCCAGGAGAAAGCGTTGCTTTTACCGTTTCGGTAACCGCTCCGTTTATCTGCACATGAACAGCACCGGTATAGGTCCCCGCATTGATGGCATTAAACGCAAGTGCAAGTCTGGTATAGGTAGAAGCACTGGGTCCTACCGTAATAGTATATTGGGCCCGCGTTGTAAAGGCGCATAAAAAGAAAAGGATCAGGAGTTGTAAAGGGTTGTTCCGTTGCCGGTCTGAAATGAACCTAAAAGCCATGTGTACCACGGCTCGTCTTTTTTGTAAAAAAGGAAATATGTCAGGACTCATAAGATTCTGAGAATAGGGTTGAAAATGAGTTCAGTAAATATAGGCTTTTTCCATTATACTTTTTGTAACTGTACTGGAATTACCAGATGTAAAACCAGCGTATTTAAACCCTCTTTTCTTCACAGCGGCGGGGGGGGGTGACGAAAATACTGGTTCGGGAGGTTCCGTTTACGCCAAGTTAAAACGTTTGTTCGGGTGGGTCCGGCAGTCATTCATTAATTGAGCACTTTAACGGGTCTGACCATTATCAATGGGCCCCCTGAGCAAAATCATTTTAATCTTTAAACAAATACCGTTCTTTTACTACCAGTTGTTTTCGATTTTTTTTAAATACGATCTGGATTACTTAATACAAAATAAAAACACATCATGCCATGAAATTAAACACTCTGGACAAGATCAATTACGGCAACATAGCACTCATTTTTGTGAGCTGTGCCATCGCAATCGTTTTTCCTTTTGAACTTTTTCTTGTTGCGTATGCCATATTAGGGCCCTTGCATTATTTAACTGAAATCAGCTGGCTCCACAATAAACAGTACTATACCAAAAAGAAGAACGACTACCTTGTGTTGATTGGTTTAACGGTGCTCCTGGCCTTACCGGTTTTAGGGATCCTATTTAAAATAAACGTTCCTTTCACCCAATCCATGCTGACCCATTTTATGTACTTTGCTATTGCAGCAGCACTCATTTTTGTGTTTGTAGAAAAACGCGTTCATAGAATTTTGTTTTTTATTCTGGCACTACTCACCATCAAGGTATCTGATAATTTTTTCCTGGCCATTTCCATTTTCCTGCCCACGTTAATTCATGTTTTTTTGTTCACTGCCCTGTTTGTACTCTACGGATCGTTGAAAACCAAAAGCAGAAGTGGGTATCTTTCGTTCTGGGCAATGTTTATAGTACCTGCCGTTTTGTTCTCTGTTTTTAAGGGAAACGCTTCATACAGGATCTCTGACTATGCCTTTAACGCGTACAAAAGTTTTGAAGCGCTGAATTTCTTTTCGCTTAAATTATTTTCTGCCATCGATCCAACAAGTCCACAAACCATTAGCCAAGGGATTTACTTTTCAAGTCAGGGTCTTATTTTAATGCGTTTTATTGCATTTGCCTACACCTACCATTATTTAAACTGGTTCTCTAAGACAGAAGTGATTCAATGGCACAAAGTTCCTAAACGCAGACTTCTAACCATTTTTGTGTTTTGGAGTTTTGCTCTTGTTGCATATGCAGTAAATTACAAGACAGGATTTCAGTGTTTATTTTTTCTGAGTTTTCTGCATGTATTGCTTGAATTTCCTTTAAATGTTGTCTCTATAAAAGGAATTCTTTCGGAATTGTTCACTGTTTCCAAGAAGAATATCTCTTCAAAATAACAATCGGACGGCAATCTCTTATAATCTCAGAATGTAATTCTGACGTGTTTAGTTCGTTGGATTGGACTTAATTCACAATGGAAGATAAATAGCGTAAATCAAAGAACGTTCATTCTTTGGTTACCACCTGCTACAATTAGATTAATATCCTATTTTATTGGATCAAACTTGATCATCCATTCAATGCCAAATTTGTCCCTAAACATTGCAAAATAAGACCCATCGGGATTTTCGTCAAGAGGCATTTCAACTTGTCCATCTTCCGAAAGGCCATTAAATAGATGATGAGCCTCTTCTTTGCTTTCAGCAGTAATTGCAATTTTACTTCGATTTTCATTTTCATTTACTCGCCCCATAACCTCCAGAATATCATTTGCGGATAAAAAATTTTGTCCAATAGGTAACGCAATGTGCATTAATTTGTGAGCCTCTTTCTCAGGAACCGGGAACTCCTCACTTGCTATGTCTTTGAACAGGATAATTTTTGTGAACTCTCCACCAAATACAGATTTGTAAAAATTGAATGCTTCCCGGGCATTCCCATTGAAATTGATGTGTGTATTAATTTGTGCCATTGTATTTATTTTAAATGTTAGTTTGTAAATTATTATTTTCAGTTTATTTGAGTTCTGACAAAACTATTTTTTTCTGAGTCAGTGTGTTTTTGATTGCTTTCTCTCTTATTTTTTGATCAGCATTGTTAATGAGCTTAAAATATTCGACAGGAACTACCTGCCACGATAAACCATATTTGTCTTTACACCAACCACAGGAACTCTCTGCTCCACCATTCGCAGTCAATGCAGCCCAATAATAATCAACCTCCGCCTGGTCTTTACAGTTAATAACAAAAGAAACAGATTCATTAAATTTGAAAAAAGGGCCTGCAGCCAGAATACTAAATTCCATTCCGTTAATTTCCATAATTGCCGTTTCAAATTCACCTCCACCCGCTTCAGGTGGGTTTTTATATTTACGATGCTCCTTCAGTTTACCTTCTTTAAATATAGAAAGGTAATAATCCACTACTGCCTTTGCATCTTTTGTCTCAACCCAAAGGCAAGGGGTTATTTTTTGTTCAATCATTTTCTTACTTCCGATAGAGTCACTTGCCATTTTCTTACCAGTCTCATCTCCGGGATTTGATGGTTTTGAATTACAAGAAGAAACTACCAAACAAATTGCAAGCGCTGCGGGGAACATTAATTTATTCATGTCTACTTTTTTTAAGGTTGATATCGATTTTGAAGTTCATTCATGGGAACGGTTAACCCTCTCAGGAAGCCAATTCAAATGGTAAGTCACTCATTTTTTGTTTTTTTATTGTTACAATTAGTCGTCCAACAGATTGAATGATTTTACCCTAATTACACGACATTGCATCATCCAATTGCCAATCTCTTTCATTTCCCAATTTTAAGTGAATACTAATTTCCCGTCCCTCGCACTCCTAATTCACAAGTTCACACTGTGTAAGCATTTTAATGTCTTTAACCAGCCCTGAGGCAACACAGCCAATACATTCAGCGTCATCGCTTTTAAAGCAATAGATCGGTAATTGCGCTAACGGTAGGACCTGTATCCCTGAAAACATCTCATCTCTTACTATTAAAAACGCAAGCAATCGTTTGCAAATATATACGCAAACAATCGTTTGCGCAAATTTATTTTAGCGTTCACAAAGGATAGATTTTACACATTTGAGAATCAGGAAGAAAACTTCCAACTAAATATATATAAACATTTAATGTTGTGCGAAAGTCCTTTCGCTTTTTCCGAGCCATTAAAATGCCAGTGTTTTATGTGTTGGATTATGCTGTGTATGATCCTGAAATAGTTATTGACCAGGCAAAACCATCTTTCGAGCCTAAGCGAGGTTTGAGCGTCGGATTAACTCAGTTGATCCTTCGGGCATGCCCTGAGTCACAAAGCAAAAGTAAAGCGCTATCGCGCTTTATTTTTTGTTTTCATCCCTGCGCATTCAAGCCAAAGGCTTGATGCTCGGGCCGAAAACAAAAAAGGCTTCTGCTGCGCAGAAGCCTTTTGCTTTTATCGAGGTCCCGAGCGGATTATTAAAAAATGATCCTGAAATAGTTATTGACCAAGCAAAACCGATTTGCTATCGCAAATCTGGCTTTTTGTTTTTGCACAAACATGAAAACAAGTTTTCAGTTTGTTCCAAAACAAAAAACCCGCCAAAGGCGGGTTTTGCTTGAGGTCCCGAGCGGATTCGAACCGCTGTAGCAGCTTTTGCAGAGCTGAGCCTAGCCACTCGGCCACAGGACCTTTTGAAATTAAAAATATTAAATTTTAAATGAAAAATGAGTATCCCATTTATCATTCAACATTCATAATTTAACATTTTCAAGAACGGGTAGCAAAAATAGGATTTTTTTAGCAATTTGCAGGGATTAAGATAAAAAAAATGCAAATTTCTTCGAAACTCCCACACATAGGCACCACTATTTTTACCACCATGAGCGCGCTTGCCCGCGAACACAACGCCATCAACCTTTCACAGGGATTTCCTGATTTTGATTGCTCCCCCACCCTCATGGAACGGGCTTCCTATTATATTCACAATGGGTTTAACCAATACGCTCCCATGCCCGGTACCATTCAGTTACGGGAACGCATCGCTGAAATAATCTCTTTGTCTTACAACGTTTCTTATCATCCCGATACTGAAATTACGGTGACTGCCGGCGCTACACAGGCCATTTACACGGCCCTGGCTGCCTTTATTCGGACGGGCGACGAAGTGCTGGTCTTCGAACCGGCCTACGACTGCTACGTTCCTACCATTGAATTGCAGGGCGGCATTCCGGTTTATTCTCAATTAAATCCAACAGATTTCTCGATTAACTGGCAGGACGTGCGCTCAAAAATCAGCGCGAAAACCAAAGCCATCCTCATCAATTCTCCTCACAACCCAAGCGGCACCATCATTTCTGAAAACGACATTAAAGAACTGGAAAAATTAGTGGCCGGCACCAATATTCTTGTAATCAGCGACGAGGTTTACGAACACATGGTGTTTGATGGTAAGCGTCACCACAGTGTTGCCAAAAGTGGGATTTTAAAAGCACAATCCATTCTGGTTTCTTCTTTCGGGAAAACCGTGCATACCACCGGGTGGAAAATTGGCTACGTAGCCGCCCCGAAAGAAATTATGGCGGAATTCAGAAAGGTACACCAGTTCCTGGTATTTGTGGTAAATCATCCTTTACAACTGGCCCTAACCGATTTTTTGGGTGATTCCAAAAACTACCAGGAACTAAAGAATTTTTACCAGGCCAAGCGCGATCTTTTTCTCAAACTCACGGCTTCTTCCCGCCTGATTCCCTTAAAATGCGAAGGAACTTATTTTCAGCTGATGTCTTATAAAAACATCAGCGAGGAGAAGGATACAGACTTAGCTGTTCGGCTCACCAAAGAAAAAAAACTGGCCACCATCCCACTTTCAGTGTTTTACAGCGATAAAAGTGATCATAAATTATTGCGTTTTTGTTTCGCTAAAAAGGACGAAACACTGGAAAGGGCTGCAGAAATTATTTGTGGTTTATAAGTTCATTTGTACTTCCAACTCAGTTGGACACGTGCCTAAAATAAAAAAGCCACAGACTTCAAGGACAACTACAGCATAAAATCTGTATGCTCCTCGAAATCTGTGGCAGAAAAATCTTTAAAAAAAATTACTCGATAGTACCGTTACGTTGCGCTTCTTTTTTGTAACGGTTTAAACGCATAGTCCAGTAAACCAACACACCAAGGATCATAACCCAGATGATTACATTAGGAGAATGTCCTAATACGCGCATCCCTTTAAAAATCCATTGGCAGAAATCGCCAATTCCATAAAATACATCTGTCCAGGTGATCATTAATTGTGTCATGTCGTCTTTTTTTATTTAGTGTTTAGAAAAGCTTTGTTTTAAGTTCTTTTTACATCACAAAAACCAGCCTTTCCTATTTGGTTATTTTGTATGTTTACGGCTACAAAAATAGAAATTATTTTAAAAGAAAAAAACGATGTTTGCAGGACTGTTAAATAAGGGATTCAGGGGGAGTCTGGTGCTGCTGATCGTCATTTTTCTGGCTTCTTTTTTCATTAACTACCTCTCTCCCATTGGCTTAGAAGAAGACCATTACCCCAACCTGTTTTACAACTTTTTTGCCCAAAAAATAACCTCCAAACTGGCCATTAACCTGATGAACTTCGTTTTTATTGGAATTGGGGTGCTTTTGGTAAGCCTTATCTCCGTTAATCAGGAAATCGTGGACAAACAGAACTATTTCCCCGTTTTCCTCTTTTTGCTGCTTTCTGTGGTAGGCGTAAATCCTTTTCAGATCACCTCGCAGGTATTTACCAACGTATTTATTCTCTTTTCTATCTATAAATTACTGGACATTTACCGCAAAGACGACGTTTTAAAACAGATCTTTGAAGCTTCCTTCTGGTTAAGTGTTTCGGCATTTATTACCATTTCGAGTATTATCAGTTTTCCCTTGTTCTTTGTCTGTTTGCTTATTCTCAGGCCCTTTCACTGGCGCGAATGGGTAATTGCTTTGCTGGGATTTTTTCTACCGCTTTTCATTTACGAATGCATGGCGTATTTAAGCGACTTCAACCAATGGTATATATTTGAAGCCACAGAACTGTATTTTGAATCCATGAAAGTGCCTTCTTTCAGTGAATACTACCTTCCGGTGTCCATTTCTTTGTTTATGTTGCTGCTCATCTCTATTCTTTACAACCTCTTCAACGGTTTTGGAAACACGGTAAAAAAACAAAGAACAAAATCTATCTTACTCTGGTTTTTGTTTTTCTCTTCCTTTGGATTCTTCTCAGGCGGGGCCAATAGTTCCAGCATTATTCTTACCTTTTGTTTTCCTCTTTCCTTTTTTATCGGGGATTTTTTATTCAACTTAAAACAAATCAAAATCACCAACACCATTCTTTCGGTCTTGATCTTTTGTGTGATCATTGTTTTTCTCGGTCAGTTTGGTTTGATTTAACCGCTTTTTCATTTCCATTTATTTGTTAATGTACCCCACTTAAGAGGTGTAAGTTATATAATACACATTTGCAGGCACACTTCTTCTTCACCGAGGGTACATTTGATTAACCCTAAACCACGAATCATGAAAAACATTTTTATTTTATTATTTATTAGCGGCATTTTATGCGCGCAAACAAGCACCACCACCAAGTACCTTGACAAGAACAAGGTAAAAGCAAGAATAGACCGCACCAACGACAAGTTCTGGAACACCGGCGGAAACGGAATGCCCTCCTACGAAGTGCCTGTGGGCCAGGGCAGGCACGCCATGTTTGCCAATAGTATCTGGATTGGTGGTCTGGATGCCGGTGGTCAATTACACCTGGCCGCCAACACCTACAAACAAAACGGTACCGATTTCTGGCAAGGACCTTTAGACACAAGTAACATCAGCGTTTACAACTCCACCAACTCAGGTCCTTACAACAGAATCTGGAAAGTGGACTGTAACGACATTGCAGGTTTTGTTACTGCTTATAATAACGGTTCTGTGACTGCCGGAACATACACCGTTCCACCGGACATTCTCACTTATCCGGCCAAAGGCACTGCCAATTTCCAAAGGAACCTGAGTCCTTTTATGGATGCGAATTCCAACGGTCAATACGATCCGCAACACGAAGGTGATTATCCCCTTATTAAGGGTCATCAGCAAGTTCTTTCCATTTACAACGATAATTATGGCATTCATACAGAATCTGGGGCGCCATCCATGGGACTGGAAATTCACGAACGCGCGTATGCCTACTCTGACCCCAACATTATTGACAGTATGCAGGCCATTAATTACACCACGTTTTACCTGTATACGATTTACAACAGGAGTGCTACCAGTTACCACGATGTGTATATTTCAGACTGGTCAGACGTAGACCTTGGCTATTACCTGGATGATTACATTGGGTCGGATACCGTTAATAATTTTGCTTATTGTTACAACTCCGGCACCAACGATCCCTCTGTCATGGGTGTTCTCGGTTATGGGAATAAACCGCCGGTATCAAGCCACGCCATTCTTCCAACCAATTGCAGCAGCGATGGAATAGACAATAACCACAATGGTCAAATTGACGAAGCCGGAGAACAATTCGTAATGAATAAAGTTACTTATTACAATAACAACCATGGCGGCGTTCTGCCGCAAACCATTAATCCCTCCATCGCCATTCATTATTACAACTACATGACAGGTTACTGGAGAGACGGTAGTCCGTTTACCTACGGGGGAAACGCGTATGGAGGTACGGTTGCTTCCCAGAGGGTATATCCCGGCGACCCGCAGAATAACACCGGATGGACAGAATCCACTGCCGGAAATGCCGCCGGAGACCGACGGATATTAATGAGTAGTGGGCCCTTTAATCTTCCTGCAGGAAGTAAAATAGAATGGGGCTATGCCATTGTGTTCAGTCAGGATACAGCCCTCTCTGTTAATACCATCACACAATTTGAACGCAGGGTGCAACGGGATGTAAAAAATGTAAAATATTATGAAGCCAATCATCAGGCCGCACAATGCGCTCCAACAGTGACCTTTGTAAACACCGTAGGCATTGCCGAAAATCAAAAAACAAAATTAAACGGACTTGTTTATCCTAACCCTGCAAAAAACTTCGTTAATATAGATCTTACAGAAAACGTGACCGAAGCGGCTGTAAGTGTTTTCGATATGACGGGACGAAAAATAGCCGAAGGTGAAATCAAGAATGGTTACCGTACGCAATTAGACATTACTGCTTTTGAAAAGGGAATTTACCTGCTTGAAGTAAAAACCGATACAAAAGTGCTGAGAGAAAAAATTATAAAAAACTGAGCCGTGAAAAGCCTCTTGATCCTGGGCACGCTAATACTCCTGATCAACGGCGATTCATTCCCGTGTGAGAAAAAAACTAACCCTAATACAGAAACTGAATATGAATACGATCTCTACCAGTGGCCGGGTAACCTGGATACCACAAGCACAAACGTCTTTTACCCTAATGGTAAAAGACGTTTGTTTTATTAGACTTTAAAGAATTCCGAAAACAACCCGATCAGAGATGATCTGCTTCGACCACACTTCGACCTTGCTCGGTGCGGCGGCTCAGCAGACGTCGCGAAGCACGGTGGCTGAGGCTCTCGAAGCCACACTACAACTTACCCAGGGCAACCGTTAAACGGTTAAGCACTTCCTCCTTACCCATCAATGCCATCATGTCGAATAACTGCGGAC
>CAZMHW010000011.1:0-21410 GCA_964566105.1 uncultured Akkermansia sp. | reverse complement strand
GGGCAAGTCCCTGCTGGTCGTCATTCTCCATCGTACTCCCCGCGTTTACGGCCAGACGTAATTCCGCGCGTTTTTCGGGTTTGGCATTGTACTTAATATAATACTTCATGCCATTCGCTAACACGCCACTTCTTACTTTAGGATCCAGTGGCAAGGCGTCACCGGGCGTCAGTGCTTTCTGCGCAAACGTGATTGCAGCCAAAAGGACAAAAAGAAAACTGAGACTTAACTTTTTCATGTGTTGAATTTTAGGGGTTGGGAATTAGAAAGATACAAAGATTTATAGAAAAAGAGAAGGTTTAAAAAGAAAAAACAATCCTCTGTCATTTTCCATTCAACATTTTCTATTCCACATTTCTAATTTTCTCCTCCTTATTCCTAACTTTGCACGATGTCTGAAGAATTCTCCGAACATATCCGTAACATCCTAAAAACATTGCCCGACACGCCGGGCGTTTACCAGTATTACGACACGGAGAATACCTTATTGTATGTGGGAAAAGCCAAAAACCTGAAAAAAAGGGTGACCTCTTACTTTACCAAAGATCATGACAGTAGTCGTTTACGCATCATGGTCCGTAAGATCAACGACATCAAAACGATTAAAGTAAACACGGAACTGGATGCCTTATTGCTGGAGAACAACCTCATTAAGAGCATGAAGCCCCGCTACAACATTAATTTGCGGGACGACAAAACCTATCCCTGGATTATTTTAAAAAACGAGCGTTTTCCCCGCCTGTTTTACACCCGCAAACAAATAAAAGACGGCAGCGAGTATTTTGGTCCTTATGCTTCGGGTAAAGTGATGCACACCTTGCTGGATCTGATCCGCCAGACATACCCTTTGCGCACCTGCAGTTACCTGTTAAGTGAAGAGAATATTCAAAAAGGAAAATTCAGACCCTGCCTCGAATTTCACATTGGTCGCTGCAAGGCACCTTGTGTGGACAAACAGAGCGTGGAAGAATACAACCAGAACATCAGTGAGATCCGCCAGATCATTAAAGGTAATATTGGTGGTGCGCTCCGCGATCTGAAAGAAAAAATGCAGGAGGCCGCTGAAAAATACGAATTCGAAAAAGCGGAAGCCTTAAAAAACAAGATTGAAACACTGAATACTTATCAGAGTAAATCTACCATCGTTCACCCTTCTATTACCAACACCGACGTGATCAACATCATCAGTGATGAAAAAAACGCCTACGTGCATTATTTTAAGATCATCGACGGGGCCATCATTCAATCACAAACCATTGAACTCAAGAAAAAAATTGAAGAGAGCGACGAGGATCTGCTTCTATTTGCCATCGTGGAATTCAGAAACCGTTTTCACAGTTCCAGCAAAGAAATACTGGTGCCTTTTGCGCCCGCCATTACCCTGCCCGAATGCGACTATGTGATTCCGAAGATCGGGGACAAAAAACAATTGCTGGACCTTTGTTATAAAAATGCGCTGGCTTATAAACAGGAACGCGAAAAACAGGTGGCCCTCACCGATCCGGAACGGCATACGGACCGCATCATGACGCAAATGATGAAAGACCTGCGTATGAGAGAACAACCACGCCGCATTGAAGGATTTGACAATAGTAACATTCAGGGTGAATACGCCGTAAGCGCAATGCCCGTATTTATTGACGGCAAACCCGCAAAAAAAGAATACCGGCATTTTAATGTAAAAACAGTCGTAGGTCCGGATGATTTTGCCACCATGGAAGAAGTGATTTACCGCCGTTACTCCAGGGTGATTGAGGAAAACTTACCCATGCCGCAGTTGATTGTGATTGACGGAGGTAAAGGTCAGTTAGGTGCCGCGGTAAACAGTTTGCGTAAATTAAAACTAATGGGCAAAGTGGCGGTGATCGGCATTGCCAAACGCCTGGAAGAAATTTATTTTCCCGGAGACTCTTTACCCCTGTACCTTGATAAACGCAGCGAAACGCTGAAAGTCATTCAGCAGATCCGCGACGAAGCCCACCGCTTTGGCATCACGCATCACCGTAACAAACGCAGCCGCGAAACTTTTAAAACAGAACTCAACGAAATAAAAGGTATCAGCGATAAAACCGCGGAAAAACTTCTGATTGAGCTTAAAAGCGTAAAAAATATTAAGGAAGCGGGATTTGAAGAACTTGAAAAGGTGATCGGCACTTCCAAAGCCAAATTGGTCTTTGATTTTTTTCAGGCAAAAAACGACAACAGCAGCCAAAATTAATTTACTTTTACCCCATGCGTTTTTTAGCTATCCTTCTTGTTTTGTTTTTCACTTTGGGTCTGTCGGCGCAAAACGCGGTGAGTCTCACCTCCATTGATGGAAAACCTTTTAAAGTAATCTTAAAGGACACCGCCTTCAACAAACAATGGGAGGCCCATGTGCTTATTGAAAAAATAAAGAGCGACACCCTGCGCCTGGAAATTGAGTGTGAGAATAAAAAAAAATACCCTGCTACACTTTATCTGCTTGATAAAGGCATGCCCACCCGTTTTAAAGAATTTGCCTATACCCTGAGTACTGAGAGTTCAAAACTCGATCTGCGTTACACCGGCATTTACGAGCTCGTGCCGCTCCCGAATCCACTGGTTCCCAAAAAACCGATAGTAGATACCAGTTTAAAATACCGGAACAGTTTGCTGGGCCATTTGTGCGAATTAAAAGACGGCAAACCGCTTTACTTTAACAACCTGCCTAAAGAGGGAATCTGCAAAACCGCTATGCCTGCCGAATACCTGAAACATGCGAACCTGCTGATGTCCAAAGCCCAGGTGCAGGACGAAAAATACGCCATTACCGAAAATATTTGCCGGAACAATTGTCTGAGCGTTTCACAATTTAAAACCTTACTGGGCTACATCGATTACGAAGTAGAAAAACTAAAATTAGTCCGCGTAGGGTATTTTAATCTTACAGATCCCGAAAACCAAAAAGAACTCGAAAAAAGCTTCCGTTTCGAGTCTTCTGTGAACGAGTTAAATCTCTTTTTAAAAAATCCGGAACCTTACCGCATAAAAAGTTCAGCGGCCTGTTCGCAGGCATCTTCACAGAAAGAAATGGAAGAGTACCAGGCTAAATTTTCCGCTTTTACAAACGATTCGCAAAGGCTGGAATTTCTCAAAAAAACATACACTGAACTTTGCTACTCTACGGAACAGGTGACTTCTCTTCTGCAAAAATTTATTCACGACCGCGAAAAACTGGAAGCCGCCAAATTACTTTACTTTAAATGCGCGCAACGAAACGATTACCTGAAAGTGACCGAGGCCTTTTCATACAACCAGACCGCGAGTGAATTAAAGGATTTTATCGACAAACAGCAAAGATAGACTGTCAGAAGCCTGCCATTATCTTTGAAAAATGCCCCGTAATTATGTATCTTTACCCTGTTGAAGCCAATTCTGGAAATACATGGGATCAGTAAAAAATATACGATCCAGGGCAATACCAAACCGTATTTAAGTTTAAGAGAAAGTCTTTTCTCTTTTCTGAAACCAGGTTCACGTTCGGAGGAATTCTGGGCGCTCAATAATGTGAGTTTTAACGTGATGCCCGGTGATACCCTTGGTATCATTGGAAAAAACGGAGCCGGCAAATCCACCTTACTGAAAATTCTTTCCAAAATTACGCCCCCCACTTCGGGCAGGATTGTTTCCCGTGGCCGCATTGCCAGCCTGCTGGAAGTAGGTACCGGTTTTCATCCCGAATTAAACGGACGTGAAAATATTTTTCTCAACGGAAGTATTCTTGGCATGAAACGCAGTGAGATCCAGAAACAGTTTGACGCCATTGTTGATTTTTCGGGGGTGGAAAAATTTATCAATACACCACTCAAACATTATAGCAGCGGGATGCAACTGCGCCTCGCCTTTGCTGTCTCCGCTTTTTTAGAACCCGAAATTCTGATCATTGACGAAGTACTTGCCGTGGGCGACGCTGAGTTTCAGAAAAAATGCATGGGCAAGATGGGTGACATCAGTAAAAGCGGGCGAACCATTTTATTTGTAAGTCACAACATGGCTGCCATACAGAATTTATGCAACAGTGGTATGGTGCTCAAAGAAGGAAAGGTCGTATTTACAGGCAGTGTGGAAGATTCCATTCACGACTATGTGACAGGAAACACCACAGATCTGCCGGACCTGAAGGACCGTAAAGACCGCCAGGGCAGCGGGGAAATCAAAATTACCCGCGTTTACGTAACAAATACAAAAAACGAAGTGGTTGACAACATCTATTCCGGGCAGGATCTGAATGTGGTGTTTGAATACGAAGCAAAGGCTGGAATAGAAGAACAACCCCTGAAAGATGTGATCGTTTCTGTTCAACTTAAAAACAATCAGAACATTCCTATCTTTTTACACCACAACCGCATCATCAAAAAGAAATTTGACGTGAGTACCCGCACCGGGACATTTACAGCCAGCATCAAAAAAATTCCTTTCCCGCAGGCGCCTTATTTTATTTCCTTTTCGGTCATCCAGAACACTACCATTATCGACATGATGGACGATGTGTTCAAACTCGACATTTCCGACGGGGATTATTATGGCACAGGGGAAGTACCTCCCGCCAGTCACGGACTTTGTTTTGTGGATGTGGACTGGTCTTTAAAAGAAAATTCCGGCTATGTTAATCCCGCTTGATCTCCTTGTAAAAAAATACCACATCGCCACGCGTGGGGTCGTTCACGTTGGAGCGCATCAGGCCGAAGAGGCGGAAGTGTATCGGAATTGCGGGTTTAAACAGGTTACCTGGATAGAAGGCAATCAGGAACTTATTCCCGCTCTTGAAAAAAAACTTGCTGCTTTTGCGAATCAAAAAGTCTATAGCGCACTCATCGATTGCGAAGAGAAGGATACTGTTTTTTACCTTACCAGCGATCCGCAGTCTTCCTCTATCTACGCACTCAAAGAACATGCGCATCAATATCCCGGGGTGAAGCCGCACAAAGAAATAATCCGCAGGACAGAACGTTTGGATTCCTTTTTTAAAACTAAGGGTCTTGAGGCAGCAGATTACAATTTTATTAACCTGGACATTCAGGGCAATGAATTAAACGCTTTGAAAAGTCTGGGCGAAGACCTCAGACATTTTGAATTTATTTATACAGAAGTACAGGTAACGGAACTCTATGCGGGATCACATAACATTCACGAACTGGACCGTTTTTTGTTTTCAAAAGGATTTCAGCGAAAAGAAACCGACCTGCGTTACAGAAGTTGGGGAGATGCTTTGTATGTGCGTGTTGAAAAAGTAAATGCCCTTGCCAACTTTTTAAGAACGCTGCAAAGCAGGTATTGGGTGGGAGTTTGGCCCTTAAAAAAAGTACTCTACCGTGTTATGGATCAAAGCAGGTACCTGCTCAAAACTAAAATTTTAAAACAGAATAAAACCTCATGATCGCCAGCAGACTCCATGGCCGACTGGGTAACCAGATGTTTCAGTACGCCTTTGCGTACCTGACTTCTAAAAAAAGAGGGGAAGATTTTTTTGTGCTGAGCAGTTCCTCGGAGTACAGTCTGGATTATTTTGAACTCAATGGAAAAAAAAATGACCCTACCCGGAACAGCTGGTCGCGGTTTTTATTTTATTTAAAACATCCCTTTCCCAAAACCCTCATTCAATACGGCTCCGAAAACATGGAAGCTATATTGAAGGAAAGTGAAAGTTGTCATCTGTTGAATGGCTATTTTCAATCGGAAGGCTATTTCGAAAATCAGGAATCTGTTTTGAGGGAGCTCTTCACGATTAAAAAAGAACATAAGGAGGCCTTCGAAAAAAAATACAAAACACTTTTTGAAACCGGCAAAACCATCGTGATCCATATCCGCCGGACGGATTATGTGAACTGGGATATTGGTGAAAAATTCGGCGGTGAAAATTTATCCTTACCTTTTTCGTATTTCGAATCCTTTCTCTCCAAATTTAATAAGCCGGAATACAAAGTTATTTTTATCAGCGACGATCTTTCTGCCGTAAAAGCCCATTTCGGAGAGCAGGAAAATTTTTTCTACGAAAACAATTCCGAAATAATGGACCTGCAATTGCTCATGCATGCCGATGTACTCTGTCTTTCCAACAGTTCTTTTTCCTGGTGGGGCGCTTACCTGAATGCCAAAACAAACAAACAGGTATTTGCACCCCAATACTGGCTGGGCTTTAAAACCGCTTACGAATATCCACACGGAATTCTCTGTAAAACCTGGCAACAATTGCCGGTAAAGCTCTAAATACGCAAGATCACCAACAAAGAACTGTTCTTAAAAAATTGAAGACAAATTCTTACAGGAAGGTGTCATTCATAACTGAAAAAATCTTATGTTTAGTTAGTCGGATCTGGATGGATTGGAGGAGCAGGAAAAACCTTTACTCTCTTATGGTCACCAATCTTTAACCGGCTTGCAACACTATGTGCGGAATACTTGGATATCTGGGCAAAATAGAAAAAGGGGATTTTGAACGTTCGCTTGATCGCCTGGCTCATCGTGGACCGGATTCCGGCGCTGTTTATCAGAATCAGGACATTAGCCTGGGGCACCGCCGTCTTTCCATCATCGATCTGAGTGCAAACGCCAATCAGCCCATGCACCTGGGAGAACGCTACAGCATTGTTTTTAACGGAGAGATTTACAATTACCTGGAACTAAGATCCGCTTTGGAAAAACACAACATTGTGTTTAAAACCAACAGTGACACCGAAGTATTGTTACAAGCTTACATCACCTGGGGAGAAGCCGCCTTTCCAAAATTGAACGGCATGTGGGCTCTGGCTATCTGGGATGCAAAAGAAAAAACACTGCTCCTTTCACGCGACCGCATGGGCAAAAAACCCTTGTTCTACGGCTTTCACAAGGGTGCTTTCTTTTTTGCTTCCGAAATGAAAGGTCTTTACGATTTTATCGGAAAAATAGAGATCGATCAGGTACATGTTGCAGAAGCCATCGAAAACGTATTTGCGTACGAAGCCACTGAAAAATGCCTGATCAAAGGCATCAGCCGTTTTCCGGCCGCATCCATCGGGATCCTGAAAAATAACGCTCTCAAGATCCATTCATTCTGGAATCCATTAAACCCTGACAATACCTACCCATCGAACTACCAGGATCAAAAAGAATTTTTCAGGGAATTATTTCTGGATGCCTGTAAGATCCGCATGCAAAGCGATGTAGCCATTGGTACCGCCCTGAGCGGAGGACTGGATTCCAGCTCCGTAATCTGTGCGATGTCACATCTTGCAAAACAACACGGCTTCTCGTATCAAAAAGACTGGCAACATGCCTTTGTAGCTTCTTTTCCCGGCACCTCTGTGGACGAGACAGTGTATGCAAAGGAAGTAACCGACTTTTTGAAAGTCCCCGCCAGTTTTATTAGCATTGATCCTGTTGTCGAACTAGACAACATTTACAAACAAGCTTATCTTTTTGAAGAAATTTATTATGCCCCTACCATCCCCTTTGTACAGCTTTACCGTAGCATTCGCAAAGAAGGCGTAAAAGTGAGTATAGACGGGCATGGTGCGGATGAATTGTTTGCAGGTTATCCCTTTGACATGCACAAGGCACTGATTGACGCGATGCCCAACCCTGCCAGGTTTAAAGAAGTGCTTCAGGCCATTGAAAATACGAGTGGTCAGAAGATCAGCGACAAAAACAATTACCTGAAATACGCGTTAAAACACAAATATCCTTTACTAGCCAATCTCACGACCAACAAGGAAAAAATCATAAAAAAAGACTCTTTGGGATTTTTAAACTCTCAGTTGTACGCCTCCAGTTTTGAAAGCATCCTTCCTACCCTGCTGCGTAACTACGACCGTTATTCGATGATCAACGGTGTGGAGATCCGGATGCCGTTTTTAGATTACCGCATTGTGGAGTTCGCCTTCGCATTGCCTTATCACTCCAAGATCCGCAACGGTTTTGGGAAAGCCATCGTCCGCGATGCGCTCAAAGGCATTGTGCCGGAATCTATTCTTTACCGCAAAAAGAAAATAGGATTTAATTCCCCAATGGAAAGCTGGATGACCGGCAGCATGAAAACCTGGATTCTGGATACTGTGAACAGCGCTGATTTTAATTCCAGCGCGCTCATCGATGCTAAAGCGGTACGTGCTTCTCTGCTGGAAGCCATGTCCGGTAAAGCTTTAAGTTACAGTCAGGCCGAACGGAGTTTTGCGCAAATTATGCCCTTTATTTGGGAAAAATCCTTAAAATTACATCATGAATAATGCCCTGGCGCCCATAGTACTCTTCACTTACAACAGGCCTCAGCACCTTTTGGCCTGCCTGCAAAGTCTGAAGGAAAATGTGCTCGCCGATCAAAGTGTGTTGTATGTGTATGCGGATGGACCGAAAGCCGGCGCCAGTGAAGAAGAGCTTAGTCAGATAAAAGAGACCCGTCTTCTCCTTAAAAAAGAATCCTGGTGCGGAGAAGTACACGTTATCGAACAAAAAGAAAACAAAGGGTTGGCCAGGTCCGTTATCGCTGGTGTAACAGAGATCGTAAACAAACACGGAAAAATAATTGTGCTGGAAGACGACCTGGTTCTCTCCACCCACTTTTTAGAATACATGAACCAGGCATTGGATGTGTATGCGCCCATCGAAAATGTGTATTCCGTAAATGCTTTTACCTTTCCAATCAAAACCAACGAACGCAGTACGTTTTTGCTTCCCTACACCTCTACCTGGGGCTGGGGCACCTGGAAAAACAAATGGGCTATTTTTGAACCGGAAATAAAAGAAGAAGACAAACTCACCTTGCTGAACAGTCCGGAATTAAAACGACGGTTTAATCTAGCCGACTATGATTACACGGCCATGTTGCATTTTAAAAATAATTCCTGGGGCATTAAATGGTATTACGCGGTGTTTAAACGACATGGCCTCAACGTCTTTCCAACGGTGAGCATGGTGAAAAATAGCGGCAACGACGGATCGGGAACCAATCCGGGAAAAGAGAATCTTTCGACAAATTTCGACAAAAGCAACTCCGTGAGCGTTAAAACAGAGAACACTTTACATTTAAAATATTTAAGTTTATACCTGGAATTGTTCAGTGCTCCAAAAAAATCTTTCCTGAAAAGGATTCTTGCTAAACTGCTGAATTAGACCGTGAATTAAAATTTTGCCTCCGGGCATCTATGAAACACATTTTAAAAAAAATAATTTACAGAACACTTTTGTGGTTAGATCGTAAAACCACCGAAGCCAAGGTGTTTTACAAAAGCAAAAGTGTCAGTCTGGGTGAAGGTTCTGTGATGTACCCGGAAACCACCATCTACAACATGCGGGGGAATTTGCAGGACATCCGCATCGGAAAAAATTCTCATGTGCGGGGCGAACTTCTGATTTTTAATTACGGAGGAAAAATTGAGATTGGTGACAATACCTTTATTGGTGTTGGCAGTAAGGTGTGGTCAGGAGAGTCGGTGAAGATCGGATCGAACGTGTTGATCTCACACAACGTAAACATTATGGATACCAACTCGCATGAAATGGATCACCTGGAACGTGCCGAAGGTTTTATTAAACTGATCCGTGAGGGCTATCCAAAAGAGAAGGGAAGCATCAAAACAAGTCCTGTGCTGATCGAAGATTATGCCTGGATCAGTTTCAACGCCATTATTTTAAAAGGGGTGCGCATCGGTAAGGGCGCGGTAGTTTCTGCCGGTGCTGTAGTAACCAAAGACGTACCCGATTTTTGCCTGGTGGCTGGGAATCCGGCACAGGTCATCAAACAACTTCAGGCATGAGATCACTCAAACAACTCTATAAAAACTTAACGGAGATTTCTTCCGGTTTTCAAAAAAACAAAAAAGACATTCAGGATCTGAAGTTACTGCTTGCAAAAGACCTTGCCTCCAAAGCTGCGAAGGCAGGCAGTTTACAGGAGGCGGAATTTAAAGTCTTTTCGCAGTGGGGCGACGATGGCATCATTCAATACCTCATTCACCAGGTAGAGATTCAGAATCCTTTTTTTATTGAATTTGGTGTGGAAAACTACACCGAAGCCAACACACGTTTCTTACTCATGCATAACAACTGGTCGGGACTCGTGATGGATGGCTCAGCGGAAAACATTGACTATATTAAAAAAGATGAGATCTCCTGGCGACACGATCTTAACGCCAAAGCAGCGTTTATTACCACGGAGAATATTAACCAGTTGTTGAGGGAGGAAAATATCTCAGGATCTATTGGCCTTTTACACATCGACATTGACGGGAACGATTATTGGGTCTGGAAAAACATCACGGCGGTAGATGCCGATATTGTGATTGTAGAGTACAACAGTGTGTTTGGAAAGGAACGGGCTATTACTATTCCCTACCAAGCCGATTTTATGCGGAACAAAAGCCATTACAGCAATTTATATTATGGTAGCTCCCTCACTTCACTTTGTGACCTGGCGGAAGAAAAAGGATACGCCTTTGTGGGCTGCAACTCCGCAGGAAACAACGCCTATTTCGTAAAGAAGACTAAACTGGGAAAACTCAAGGCCCTGAGCGTGGAACAAGGATATGTGGAAGCGAAATTTAGGGAAGCACGGAACGAAAAAGGAGAACTTACTTTTTTAAACGGCTCTAAAAAACTGGAGGCCATTAAGGGATTACAGGTAATGAATACCCGCAACAATAGCATTGAACAGATTTAACATGAACATTGTCATTTTAGGCGCATCCGGGTTTATTGGAAATGCATGTTACGATCATTTTTCAAAACAGCATAAGGTAATTGGTATCGATCTAAAAGACCGTTATGAAAAAGGACTGCTCATTGAAAAAGACCCTGCCCAACTCAAAACGCTTCTGAAAGAACACCACATAGATCTGGTGCTTAATTGCGCGGGCTCTGCCAACATCAGAGAAAGTTTTACAAATCCCAAAGCGGACTTCCTTGCGAACACTACCTACGTAGAGAACATTCTGGTTTTATTAAAAGAGCATTCACCACGCACCCGTTTCATTTCTATTTCGAGCGCGGCTGTGTATGGAAACCCGGAGCGTTTACCTGTTTCGGAAAAAGACAAAACACATCCACTCTCTCCTTACGGCACTCATAAATTAATGAGCGAAGAATTGCTAGCGGATTATTCCCGCCTCTTCAACATCCCTACTCTTTCCGTTCGTATTTTTTCAGCCTATGGCGTAGGTCTGCATCAGCAGTTCTTTCACGACCTGTATCATAAATTTAAGTCAAATCCGGAGGGAGTAACTTTGTACGGCACAGGTCAGGAGTCACGGGATTTTATTTACATTACAGATATTACGGAAGCCCTTTCGATGTTAGTGGAGCGTGCAGACTTTAAAGGAGAGGTGTACAACCTCGCCAGCGGCACCGAATCGTTTATCCGGCCAACCGCCGAACTCTTTGCCCGTATTTTAAATTATACAGGACGTATTGATTTTTCGAACGAACAACTTGAAGGATATCCACTGAACTGGCAGGCAGATATGTCGAAACTCAAAGCATTGGGCTTTACTCCCAAAACAGAATTAAAACAAGGTTTGCAGCACTATGCAGACTGGCTAAACTCCCTTACAAAAAAATGAGAATAGGCATCATACTTACTGGCGATTACACCTGGGCGGGCGGTTTGTACTATTCCCTCAACATTATTAAACTGTTGCAAGCAGCTGCCGTCACAAAAAAAATAACAGTGGTGGTAATCGTCAACAGAAACACACAAGCAGAACTGCTGAGCGAAATTTCTCCACAGGGAGTAGAGTTTGCCGACCTGGATCAAAAATCTTTTTTTTACAAGGCCTGGTGTAAGCTCATGGGTAAACTCAGCGGAAGCAATTACCGTTTTGTGAGTGACATCAATGCATTGCAACTCGATGCGCTGTATCCTGTCATTAATTACGAGCAAGGACAGGAGAAACTCAATTGCAGAACCCTTTACTGGCTCTACGATTTTCAACACAAATTTTTACCGGAACTCTTTACGCAGGAAGAAATCAACAAACGCGACGTCAATTTTAAAGCCATTACCGATGCCGCTAAAACCATCGTCCTCTCCAGTTACGATTCCAGAAAACACCTCTTGCAATTTTACCCAAACTGTAAGGCGGAGCTTTTTGTGTATAATTTTGTATCCCTGATTCAAAAAGGGCAGACGTTGAAAATACAGCTTCCGGATAATTACCTCGTTGTATGTAATCAATTCTGGCCTCATAAAAATCACAGCATCGTTTTAAAGGCCATGGATCTCCTGCTCAGAAATAATAAAGACATGTATGTGGTGTTTACCGGTAAATACGACGATGTCCGGAACAAAGACTACGTGAACCAACTTCAGTCATTTATCCGCGAAAAGAAGCTGGAAAAACACATCACCTTTACCGGCTTTATTGCACGGGAAGAACAGGTAGCTATCATTGAAAGAGCAAAAGCGGTGATTCAACCCAGTTTGTTTGAAGGCTGGAGCACCGTGATAGAAGATGCCAAAGCCTTAAATAAATTTTTAATTGCCTCCGATCTGGGCATTCACCGGGAACAGATCCGGGAATCCGTTCATTTTTTTAACCCGCAGGACGAAGAACAACTCTCGGTGTATATGCATGAATTATACTCCGGCAACATGATTGAAACTCCCGCGGATTACAAGAAGAACATTGAACAGTCTTCGGTGGACCTCCTTCAATTGTTCCACATCAATTAATTAAAAGTAAAAGTGTCAGCACAGCCACATAACCTTCCAAAGATCTCCATCATTACCCCGTCCTTTAATCAGGGCAGGTTCTTGGAAGAAACCATACTTTCCGTCCTGAATCAGAATTACCCCAATCTGGAATACATTATCATTGACGGTGGAAGCACGGACAACAGCAAAGACATTATCAAAAAATACGAAAACCAGATCACGTACTGGATCAGCGAAAAAGATTCCGGGCAAAGCGAGGCCATTAACAAAGGATATAAAAAGGCCACAGGAGACATTATTGCCTGGCTTAACAGCGATGATCTGTATACCCCTCACGCCCTTCACGAGATTGCCGCTCATTTCACCCGGCATCCGGAGGTAGACATTGTTTACGGGGACGTGATTAATTTCCTGGAGAACGGGAAAGAACTTTATGTAGACAATCAATTTGAATTGCTGGATTTTTTCTCAAGAATTTCTATTCACCAACCCAGCGTGTTCTGGCGAAGAGAGATTTTAGAAGATGCGACGCTGCTGGACGAAGAACTGTTTTATTGCATGGACTACGACCTCTGGATGAAATTGTTTTTAAACTTTAAGTCCCTGAAAATAAAAAAAGTGTTCTCACGCTTCCGCGAACATTCCGATTCCAAAACACACACCCGTCCTTTAGATCTTTATACCGAATACCAGTGCCTGGTATCGCGCTTCTTTAATTCCCTGCCGGGAGGTACATGGAAGGAAAAACTGAGCAGAAGCGGCATCCAATACGAGCAGGGCACAAAAACCTATTCACTCAAAAACACTTATTCAAACGAAACCCTGCAGAGTCTGTTTGAAATTTTTCTTTACAAGTGCCTCGACATTGAATACACGAAAGGTAATTTCTGGAAAGTGAACGGACTCTTTTTTAAAAACCCCGGTTTGTTCTTCCGCAAAAAAAGTCTGCTCATTTTTATTAAACTGAATACCTTGTTTTTTCTTTTCAGAGAACGTCTTACCTCTCTGGAAAGATCAAGAAATTTAAGCGCTTACAAATGATCAAGTCCTTGTTAAAACATAGCTTGTCTGCCAACCTTTTTTTGCCTTTCAAAAAAGATTGCCGTGTTATTTTTATCTACCACGACATTTCTGAAAAAAGTGCTTTGCACCATTCTGAAAATTATTCCACCACACCGGCAAGATTTAAAGAACAAATCCATTTTCTATCCAGGCACTTTGAATGGGTGGATCTGGAAAAGATCCACCAGTCCGAACCCTTTAATCACAATGTGGCCAGCCTGGTATTTGACGATGGCTTTAAAAGTGTGGAAACACAGGCACTTCCCTTTTTGTCGGAAAAAAAAATTCCCTTTTCCGTCTTTGTGAATCAATGTGCTGTAAATTACAACCGTTTGTGGGTAAGCGATCTCTTATTCAACAAGCGGAACTTAGAAAAGACGTACGGATCTGAATTTACAAATGACCTGGAATCATCCAACGCATTTAGTCTGCTTGAAAAAAACAAATCCTTTCAAAACAAACTCCATTCGCTTAACCTGGAAAAATACGCGCAGGAACAAATTTACCTGGATACGGACGCGCTGTTAAAACTCCACCAACACGGGGTACTTATTGGCAATCACGGTTCCTATCATGCTAACCTCAGTCTGTGCGACGAAACAAGTTTGCGGGCGGAGATCTGTGACAATAAAAAATTCATTGAAGATCTGCTCAACACTGAAGTCAAACACTACGCCCTCGCCTTTGGGAAAAAAGAACATGTATCGTCACGGGCACTGGAGCTTATTCAGGAATGTGGACACCCTTACATTTACAGCTCCAATCCCAACACCTTCGGGGCAGGCTTCCAGAAAAAACTCATTCCCCGTATCGGACTCACCAACAATTCCACACGCGAAATCCTTTTTTACCTTAACCGGCAATTCATAAAAAAGACCGATCTTTAAACTGAAAACGATGTTTGACTACCAACGCTTTAATTTGAACGAGTATAACAGAAAAGGATTTTCTGATATGTACCGCTTGTGTTTTGGTCAAACGGTTGCAGAAGACTACACCCAGTGGAAATACAAAGACAATCCGGCCGGTGAAGTGCTCGCCTTTACGGCAGAAGAAAACGGAAACATGGCTGGCTTTTATGGCGTTATTCCCGAGAGTTACAGTATTGGCGGTAAAACGTGTTGTGTTTACCAGAGTATGGACACCATGACCCATCCGGGATTTCAAAAAAGAGGACTCTTTGTGACCCTCGCCGAAAAAACCTATCAGTCACTTTTAGAACAGGATCCTGAAACACTGATCATTGGCATTCCCGGAAGCAACTCGTATCATGGCTTTGTGAACAAACTGCAGTGGAAAGCCATACACCATTTTTCATTTACCTTTGTACACCGCTCTGTTTTTAAACTTTTGAATCCAGGTTCCCCCCAAAAAAAATACACCCTTGCTGAGATTCACGATTTTGAAACGGAACCCATTCGTGATTTTTTTAAAAAACTCAGTCCTGACCCGCACAAAATTCAGGCTGTTATCAACCCCGCTTTTTTAAAGTGGAGAATTACCCGGCACCCATTCACCAGCTACCACAGCTTAAGTTTCTCCACAGAGACAGGAATTGTTGGTATCGTCATCTACCGCGTGACCGAAGACCAGAAGTGTTTTATTGAATGGATAGAAAGTGACACTGTTGAAACGCCAACGAACATTCTGAAAGCATTTTGCGCTCACCTCTTTAAAAAAGAAAGCTTTAAGTATATTTACACCTGGAAACCTGTGGAAGAAAAAAAACTGAAAGGTTTTAGATCCCTTGGTTTTCTGAGTAATCCCATGAGTAGAGGTCCTTTCAGTTACAGAGTGCCTTTTATTGTGTACAGCAAAACAGGTCTTAAAAACGGGTTGAATGTAAATGACATTCACAATTATGATCTGCAGCCAATTATTCAGGATTAAGCTCTTATAAGTTATGCATCAGACGCCGGCACCCTTTTTCTCTGTGATCATTCCTACCTACAACAGGGCAGGTTTGATAGGCGCTACCATTCACAGTCTGCTGCAACAAACATTTACCGATTTTGAAATTATTGTGGTGGACGACGGCAGCACAGACAATACAGCGGAAGCGATTGCGCAACTCAACGAACCCAGAATAAAGTACTTTAAAAAGGAAAACGGAGGAGTTTCTTCCGCGCGCAATTATGGTATTGATAAAAGTGTTGGGACCTACCTTAATTTTTTTGATTCCGACGATCTGGCTTATCCCAATCACCTGCAGGAAGCCAAAAGTTTTATTGACACACATCCTGAGGCAAAAATTATTCTGTTTGACTTTGAATGGGGTGACCTGGCGCGAAAAAACGTCCAGGAAGTACTCATGCGTTACGAAGACCCCAATGCGGCCATTCTTTCTCTCAATTACCCCTCTACCAACTGCGTTTTTCTCCACCGCTCTGTTTTTGAGCAGTTACGATTTAACGAATCCCTTACCATTGCTGAGGATTGGGACTTCTGGCTTAAAAATTCGGTGCGTCATACATTTCATCTGGGCAGGGTAAAAACGTCTTACTTTGTTGACCATAGTCAAAGAAGTGTGCGGCAATTTGACCTGGACAAACTGCTCAAACAAAAAGATTTATTATTGTCTTCCCTCAGAGCAGATTCGTCGTTCTATAAAGCCCATCGGTCTAAATTATCAAAAATAGACGCCCACATGTTATCCTATATTGCCATCCACGGCGCCATTGAAGGACGCAAGAAACCCATTGCTGGCCTGTTCTTCAGGAGTTTGTGGCTCGATCCCAAAAGTGTTTTCAATAAACGAACGTTAGCAATTGTTAAGCACTTGCTCTTTACGTGGTAACGAGAAATATTATATTTGCACGGAATTAAAAAAAGAGTGCCGCGCAACATGAACAAAGTTACTTTCTGTAGGAATACCTTCCTCGTTCTTTTTATTGCACTGGCACTTACAACTGTCTATTCCAAATTTCTTAGTTCACCTGAAACCATTTCAAAACCGGGCCAAATGGACGAAAAATTTGATGAGGATTTTCTGTATGTCAATTCCCTTGAAAAACTGGACTCCCTCATTTTTACAAAATTCCGTGAAAGCCATTACGATACTGCTCAAACCGTTCTCTTTATTGATAATTTTTTAAGAAGCCGTTTTTACCACGACTATTCGCGTCTCACCCTAAAAGACAACTGGATAGCTGTTGTGTGCGGAAAACTTCTGTGGTCGCACTTTTTATTTCCTGTGGCACCCCGCGACATCATTCAGTACCCCATGGCCGCCTGCAGTCAGCAGGGCATTATTTTTCAACGTCTCTTAGAACATTTAAAAATTCCTTCCTCTACCATTCAGTTCTTTCCTTTAAGTGCCGGCGCTTCCGGTCATTATGCCGTATCGGTGTATTACAGTAACAACTGGCATTTTTACGATCCCAACCGTGAACCATTTATTGTAGATTCTACCATGCCCAGCATTGAAAAGATCATCGACGGAAAATTGTACGAAAAAATGTACGCCAAACCTTCTAACCAGAAGTTTCAGTCTTTTTTTAAGGAAAAAAGCTACAAACGTGTTACCAACGAACAATTTCACGGAGGCAATATGTATTATTTCCAGATCCTAACTGCCTTTTTATCCAGCTGGCTGTGGCTGGGTGCATTGCTGGGGTATTTGATGTGCGCGCGTTATTCCATGACCAAAAAAGCAGTGTTAGTCTCTTAATTTCAAAAACGAGGACAGCCAGCTGTTTACAATTATTCTTCCTGTTAAATAAAATCTTAACGTCCTCAAAATTTTTCTAAATTAGCCCTGAGATTCATTCTTTAAGCTATGTGCGGTATTTCCGGATTTATAGATTTTCAAAAAAGTTCTACTCCCATTCACTTGCAGGAAATGACCGATGCCCTGGCACACCGCGGACCGGACGCGAATGCTTATGAAATCCTCAACTCGCCGGAGGCACAGATTGGTTTCGGTCACCGGCGTTTGTCCATTATTGACCTGAGTGCGGCCGCTACACAGCCCATGCATTTCAAACATTTAAGCATTGTCTTTAATGGGGAGATTTATAATTACAAAGAAATTCAAAAAGACCTGATGCACATCGGACATCAGTTCAACACCCAATCTGACACAGAAGTTATTCTACAAGCCTACGCCGCCTGGGGAGAAAAATGCCTGGAAAAATTCACCGGCATGTTTGCCTTTGTAATCTACGATTCTTCGACACAGGAAATTTTTTGCGCCAGGGACCGCGCCGGTGTTAAACCTTTTTTCTATTACCAGCAGGATGATTTGTTTTTGTTTGCCTCTGAGCTCAAAGCTTTTCATAAACACCCACGTTTTAAAAAAGAACTGAACCTGAATGCCGTGGCCACCTTTATGCAATTCGGCAACATTCCCTCTCCTCATTGTATTTTTAAGAACTGTTACAAATTAAAACCAGGGCATAGTTTAGCACTCAAACTCGCTTCAAAAAAAACAGAAGTCAAACAGTACTGGAATGTATACACGGCTTACAATAAACCTAAACTCGTACTTTCTTTTAACGATGCTAAAATAGAAACAGAAGCTGTTCTGAAAAAAGCCTTCGATTACCGCATGATTGCCGACGTGCCTGTGGGTGTGTTTTTAAGCGGAGGTTACGACAGTGCCTGCCTGACTGCGCTTTTACAAAAAGACGCGGCAAAAAAAATTAAAACCTTTACCATTGCTGTTCCGGACATTGGATTAAACGAAGCCCCCTACGCCAAAGAAGTAGCGCAGCATTTGGGTACAGATCACCAGGAGTTTAACTGCACACAAAAAGAAGCTCTGGAACTGATCACGGATCTTCCTTATTATTACGACGAACCCTTTGGTGACAGCAGCGCTATTCCCACCAGCCTGGTTTGCAAAATGGCCCGTGAAAAAGTAACAGTGGCCTTGAGCGCCGATGCGGGTGACGAAGTCTTTGCCGGTTACAACCGCTACGATTACCTCATGAAACACGGCACTACTCTAAATAACATGGCACCTGTGTTGAGAAAAGGCCTTGCGGGTTTGATGCAGGCCGTGCCTGCCGATAAAATTCCAGTGCTCAAAAACAAGTACAACTTCCACAACCGTTATGAGAAATTAAAGTCCCTGCTCAGAGACCCTTCACCTCAAAACATGATGCAGAGCCTGAGTAAACAATTTGACACAGAGCAACTCAACAAACTTTTTAAACAAAAAGCAGAAGAACTGGAAACCGCTTATACCAGTCACGAACTAAAAGCTGAGTTTTACAGTCCCCTTGCATACATGATGGCTATTGATTACCAGACCTATTTGCCAGACGACATTCTCCAGAAAGTAGACAGGGCCTCGATGGCTTTTGGACTGGAAGCCCGCGAACCCTTCCTCGATCAGCATGTGATTGAATGGGCCGCACAGTTGCCTGACGCCTACAAATATTTTAAAGGCAATAAAAAATACATTTTAAAAGAGATTGTTCACCGATACGTTCCTAAACACTTAATGGACAGGCCCAAGATGGGCTTTGCCATTCCGATTGAACACTGGCTGATGCATGAGCTCAGAGACCAGGTGGAAACATACCTCTCGGAGGACAAAATCAAAACTCAGGGAATTTTTGATCCCGAAACTGTTTCTGCATTAAGACACGATTTTTTATCCGGTAAAAAAGAACTCGCCATCAAAGTATGGTACCTGCTGATGTTTCAGATGTGGTTTGAGAAATGGATGGAGTAAAATCAGACTGTAACATTTTATGGATCAAGTCCAGAACCCTTGGACTAATTAAACAGTTACTAATTAGTCGTAAAATTTAAGCTCAGTCTGGAAATAAGAAATTAATTTTTAAATCCATTAGCGCAGACATGTTTCAAAATACAGCGTAAGCCCACCCAGAAGGTCCGGTGCGCAGGCCGGCCAAAAATTGGAGCCGAGTCGGGGTGAAACGAGAAAACAAGGCTTTAGCGCTCCCGTGACTTTTTGGCGCGTAAAAGCCACGGCAAAAAAGTTTAGACTTTTTTGAGCGAGCAGGTGCGGGGACGTGAGGCGGGTGGAAAATATTTTTGGCTTGATTTTTTGTTACTTTTTCATCTAAGGAAAAAGTAAGAGAAGAATTACGGAGCCAAAAAGACAGGCTGTTTTGATCCCCTAATAGCTTTTTAATTAGATGAATTTTATCTTTCACCATTCAAACGTTGCAATAACGTCAGCACATTAAAACCTCTCTTACTAAAATAAAAATTCGAACCAGGTTACTCCTTTTTCAACGACACAACCATTTCCCCATCCACGATGGCTACCTTTTGTCGGGCACGCCGTTTAGCCGAAGACTGATTCATTAATTCATTCATGATTACCAGGCTTGAGAGGAAAAAAGGGATACAGGGGATTTTTAAACGCACCAGGGCTCCGAAATTGGCAATGGAAACGCCCACAGAAAAGGCGAAGAAGATGGAAAAAATAAATGAGAACATTAACAGCGAGTGTCCCGTAATCATTCCAAAGAACCTGAAAAACTTAAGTTTGATCAACAGGTACAGACAGAAACCCAAAACAAAAGTATTTTCTATGGCAGACAATGCCATTACCACATTTCTTACATCGAGCAACGTTGGTCGGAACAAAGCTGCAAAGATAGCCTTATGTGACACCGACAATAACCCGGCAATGGTTGGATCGTAGTCTCCAATATCAAAGGTATTTCCTCCGTAATAACTTTGTTTCAAATCCTGTTGCGCACCCGAAGCCGTTTTAATTACCTTTTCTATGGAATATTGTCCCAGTGAGTCCCCGAGCTGTTGCAGGGCATACACCCCTCCCACAATACCAATGGCAACGAGGGTTGGCGCTAACATCACTTTTAAAAACGCGTTTTTGATCTTGGTCATCCGCAAGGCAATAAACCAAAGAATGGATCCCGGTAAAAGTGCGAAAAGGATGTAGGGCTTAATTGAGAGTAATAAATAAGCCGCGGTAAGTAATACAACAATATATTTTGCTTTTATCTTCTTTTGGGTAAAAAACCAGTAAAACCCGTGCACATAAAAACAAGCAGCAGAAAGAGTGATACTGTCTTTCATAATACCACTTCCCCAAAATACCACGGAGGGAATGTATAAAATAGACCAGGAAAACTGTTTGTAAAGCATGGGAAATTCATTTACAAATACCAGGTACAAACGCCAGATACCAAGGTAGCATAAGGAAGCAATAAGAATGGCGGAAGCCATATAACTTTTAAAACAAACGATTACAATAGGTACAAAACACTTAGACACAAAAAAGGCGTATTCGTCGTTTACCCAATACGAAAAAGAATAATTGGAGTCCATGAGGTAAAACTCTGAGTAACGCGGACTCCCAAAATAGAGGTATAAAAAATCGTCGGGACGCTGGTAAAGCACATCGGCGAGAGCGCAGGCCGTATAGTGGTAGTTCACCGTATCACCGCCCCCATAGTATAAAAAATAAATCAGACCCAGGGCCACAGCACCGATCATTTTCACAATAAGACCCGGTACAAAATATTTGTAGTAAGGCTCTTTTATTCTTCGTTTTATACTAAATTTATAAGCAAAAAACAGGATAATTACCAGGAAAATAGGCGCTATTAATATGTCGTAAATGTCCATTCTGCAAGCTAAAATTAAAGAATAAAAGCCATTGAACAAAAACACGCTGTATATTACATTTGACGGTCTGAGCGATCCTCTGGGGCAATCACAGATTCTCCCCTATCTCTGCGGTATTGCGGCC